>JBBRVV010000268.1:0-3718 GCA_038246525.1 Pseudanabaenales cyanobacterium | reverse complement strand
TTCGGCGAGATTCTCTTGGGCTATGATGATCTACTACGAGAATAGATTAATGCCAAGACTGAATTAGCTGCAGTTGGCAGCGGCACCGATAAGATTAAAACCAATGAGTGGGATAAGTGCTTTCATCTATTTAGTTTGATGCATGATTACCAGTAGTCGAAACCCTCTAGTGCAGCAGTTAAAAAAACTAGGATTAAGCACTCAAGAGCGAAGACTCCAGGGCTTATTTTTGCTAGAAGGAACTCATGGGATTTTGGAGGCGATCGCTACGGCATATCCTTTGCAAATAGTCTGTTGCACGGTCAGTTGGACGGAAAAATATACTGAAGTTTATGCTCGACTTTTGGAAGTAGTCGAAAGAATAGAATTGGTAAATGAAGAAGTATTAACCGCGATCGCTACCACTAAAAGTCCCGATGGGATTGTGGCGATCGCAGCAATGAGCAACGCAAATATGCCACAGATTCAAACTTTAGGCTTGGGCTTAGAAGCGATTCAAGATCCTGGCAATCTCGGTACATTGATTCGGACTTCAGTAGCCGTAGGAATAGATGGAATTGCGGTAAGTAAAGACAGTGTAGATATTTATCATCCCAAGATTTTAAGAGCCACCGCAGGGCAATGGTTTCGCGCCAAAATAGCAGTAACGGAAGATTTAACTGAAAGTGTGAAAAGATTAAAACAGAATGGGGTAAATGCGATCGCTACCCTAGCAGATGCAGGAACTATCTATTGGGATTATGATTTTACGCAGCCAACTTTAATTCTATTGGGCAATGAAGGACAAGGACTTTCGGCAGATTTACGCAGCTTAGCAGATGACGCAATTCGAGTTCCCTTAGCCTCTCAAGTAGAATCCTTAAATGTGGGAGTATGTGGATCAATTTTGCTTTACGAAGCTCTAAGACAATTGAATAAATAGGATTTCTATCTTCCTAGAGCGTGGAGTGCATTTATTCTCTCTGCACAAAAATTACTTAGTTGCTCAAGCGTCTGGCGATCGCTACTTTTAGGCGGATCAATTAATTCACCAACTCTAATGGTTACAGGATGTAGTCGCGGCAACTTTGCACCCTTGGGTAAAATCAAATTCGTACCCCAAATCGAAATCGGTAAAAGTGGCACTTGAGACTTGGCGGCAATTAAGGCTGCACCTAGTTTTGGTTCGGTGATTTTGCCATCAACCGTGCGGGTTCCCTGTAAAAAAATGCCCGTTGCCCAACCTTTGTCTAAGGCGGCTAAGGCGGAACGTAATGCTTGGCGATCGCTTGCTCCCCGCTTGACTGGATATGCGCCGTAAAGTGTAATTGCCTGTTTGAGTACGGGAACCTGAAAAAGTTCTTCTTTTGCCATGAACGCTACAGGACGATTGGCGCAATTAGCTACGATTAAAGGATCAAAATCACTAGCATGGTTACTGACAATTACCACCGCTCCTTTTTGGGGAACGCGATCAGCATCATAGATCTTGCCCCGAAAGCAAACGTGTAAAGCGGGGCTAACTATAGACCATTTGAATAGGTGATAGAGTAGCTGACTAACTTTCGGTTCCCTTTCGCTTGACATAAAAAATTAAGATTTAATTAGCGACCGTAGATATGGGTCAATGTGGCTAAGCGATCGCTTAATTCGCTAATGAGTTCTGCTGAACTGCTATAACGCCAATTCCAATTACTGATGGTCAAGCCTGGGCGATTCATCCGCGCACTATTGTCTAAGCCTAGAATATCCTGAAGTGGGAAAAGCGCTAAGTCGGAAACCGAAGCAAGAGCCGCCCGAATCAAGAGCCAGTGGATATTCTCAGCATGAACATTGCCTGGTTCGCAGTCAAAGTAATTAAATAGAGATTCTCTTTCCGCCTTGGAAGCTTTGAGCCACCAGCCCACACAGGTATCGTTGTCATGGGTACCAGTATAAACACAGCTATTTTTGGGATAGTGATGGGGCAAATAAATATTATCAGCATCACCACCAAAGGCAAATAATAGGATTCGCATTCCAGGAAAAGCAAAATAGTCACGCAGATGTTCTACTTCGGGCGTAATTACGCCTAAATCCTCAGCCAAGATCGGTAAGCTGCCTAACTGTTCTCTAATTGTTTCAAAAAGTTCGGTGCCTGGGGCTTTTTCCCAAGTGCCATTAATTGCAGTCTCTTCTCCTGCGGGAACTTGCCAGTATGCCTCAAAGCCACGAAAGTGATCGATTCTAATCAAATCCACAAATCGAGATATAAACTTGAACCGATCCACCCACCAGGCATAGTTAGTGCGCTTGAGATATTCCCAGTTATAGACAGGATTGCCCCAAAGTTGTCCTGTGGTACTGAAATAGTCGGGTGGTACGCCAGCCATTTGGGCTACAGCGAAGGTTTCGGGCTCAAGTTGGAAGTTTTGCGGACTTACCCACACATCAGCGCTATTAAATGCCACATAGATCGGAATATCGCCAATGATCTGGATTTTTTTGTCGTTGGCATATCTTCGCAGTTGTTGCCACTGGTTGTAAAACTCAAATTGCAGAAATTTATGGAAAGAAATCTGATCCGCCAACTGGTGATGATAATGATTGAGCGCATCGGTGGTTCTTTTGGCAATTTCTGGCTCCCAAGTGTTCCAAGTATTACCCTGGTTTAGTTCTAACAGGGCCATGAATAAAGCGTAGTCATCTAACCAAGATTTTTCGACTGCACAAAACTCTTCAAACCTGGCTCTTAGATCTGAGTAGCGATCGCTTGCCTGGAAGAAATTAGTAAAAGCCTTTTGCAATAGCCCCATTTTGTAGGGAATCACCCGCTCGAAATCCACTAGGTCGGTAGGAAACTGCTCCTGACAGTCCTTGGGTTGCAACAAATTAAGTCGTAAAAATGGCTCAAGATCAATTAATAAAGGGTTGCCCGCGATCGCGCTATAGCTCATGTAGGGAGAGTTGCCATAGCCTGTAGGTCCCAGGGGTAATACCTGCCAAAGTTTTTGATTACCTGCCGCCAAAAAATCGACAAATTCATAGGCAGCCTTGCCCAAATCACCGATCCCGTAAGCACTTGGCAAGCAGGTAGGATGTAGCAAAATTCCACTGGAGCGCAGCATAATATCTTGGCAAAAACACAGCACTAACAACTCTACTACGTTGCTGCACAAAGATAACCGAAAATGAGGGAAGATATTTGTGAGTAATTCTTTTGGCAGATAATGGGACAGTTCACAATATATCCCTATTGATAGGAACTTCAGATCTCAGCGTAATCCTAGCCAAAAACAAATAGGATTAGTCTTAATTTGACTCAAGTTTCGGACTAAAACCCTTTTCAACCAGCCATAACTTGATTTCCTGAACTAACCAAACACATTCTCTCAGGCTAGGGAATATTTTACGAATTTGATTTGTCTCCACTTTAAGACTCTTGTAAAGATAATTTTGTACATAGCTGTCGATCTTGATAAAATCTACATCAATAGAAACTCTTGTATATAACGGTGAGAGCAAACGGAACAAAAAACATCCAGAGAATTGCCATGCTAAATTGAAGTAGGAAGAAAATAAGAAATATTAAGCCAGTAATTGAACTAAGGGCACTGGTATCGCCATATGATTCATTCAATCCTACAAAATCTGATCTCCAACAGCATTAAATTTACTCTGCCTCAGGGAGAAATTAAAATCTCTGCTAAGCACAATGACAATTGTATAGAGATGATTGTGGAGGACACGGGCATGGGAA
>JBBRVV010000267.1:0-3760 GCA_038246525.1 Pseudanabaenales cyanobacterium | reverse complement strand
CTTTGAGCCAATCTTATCAGTGCCAATTCTGTTAGCGCAAATCCAGATCTTGGATCTGAAAAATGACTCATTCGGATCATCTACGAGCGATCGCGGTGACCTCCTGATCACTACCGATCAAAAAATTCAACTAAATCCAACTGATCTACCGCCCCTAGTACAAAAAATTGCCGCAGATCATTTGATTTTAGGCAATGGCTTAGTGGATCTCTATAGCACTTGTGGTGAGCCAGGGTTTGAATCGCGGGAGACTTGGGCTTCTCTGGCAAATGCTGCCCGACATGGCGGCTTTGTCAAGGTAGGCGTGTTACCGCCGCTAGATAAATTGGCAGGGGTAGAAATGATGCGCCAACAGGCGCCGACCAATTTACTAACTTGGGCAGCGATTACTAAGCACAGGTTAGGGAAAGAGATGAATGACTTGGCTGAGCTTGCGCCCCAGGTTTTAGGATTTACCGATGCGGCTCCCTTTGCGCAATTAGGATTTTTGCAGCGATCGCTGGAGTATCTTCAACCTTTTGGTAAACCAATCATGCTTTGGGCATATAACCTAGAACTAGCCGCCAAGGGCGTAATGCGCGAGGGTAAATGGTCACTAAATTATGGCTTATCAGGTGTACCAGCGCTCGCCGAAACTAGCGCAATTGCCGCCGTGATTGAATTGATTGAAGTAGTTCGTTGCCCGATCCATTTGATGCGAATATCCACGGCCCGTAGTGTGGAATTAATTCGCCAAGCCCAGTCGCGGGGCTTACCGATCACCGCCAGCGTAGTTTGGCATCACCTAATCCATGGTGTAGAGGAGTTGGCTAGCTTCGATCCCAACTTGCATTTAAGTCCGCCCTTGGGTGACAGCCATGATCGTGAAGCATTAATTCAAGCGGTTAAATCTGGAGTGATTGGCGCGATCGCAATTGATCACACACCTTACACCTATGAGGAAAAAGCTTTAGCATTCGAGCATTCCCCGCCTGGGGCGATTGGTTTAGAGGTTGCCCTGCCGTTGCTTTGGCATAAGTTAGTAGAAACAGGAAAACTATCTGCGTTAGAACTATGGCGATCGCTCAGCCTAAATCCTGCGAATTACCTAGGACTACCTACACCTAATCTAGTGACGATTTTTAACCCAAAGGTAATTTGGCAAGTAAATAAACAAAATACTTTCAGCTTGGCAGCTAATAGTGTGTGGAGCGGAAAATCAATTTCAGGAAAAGCGCTTGCGCTTATGCCCATTTGATCGCTTGAAGCTTAATCATCGCCAAACATCAGCTTTTTAGATCGGCTTAGTTCTGCCCAAAGTTGTTTAATTTGGTCGTAGGCTTCGCGCGGCGTAAGTTTACCGCCATTTTCTAAGGCACAAATAATACTGGTGCGGTTGGCAAATTCTTGAATATTTGCATCTAGGATCAGATTTTCTGGGGTAAATTCACCAGAGTAGCTAGCGCGGGGATTGATAAATTTATCCTTAATGCGATCGCGTTCTAACTGTTCTTCAATAAACTGATCGATAATTTGGGGTATCCCAGCGCCTTCACTATCACCATCAACCGAACCACTGGTAGAATTATCCATCTGCTTTCCCTTAAATTATCTCTCCGCTATATTGGATTAATCAAATATTAACTTAGTTAAGATCTTTAGACTTCATCTACTGCTAGAGTGCCCAAGTGGAATAATATCTAAGCCTACAGACCTTGGTTAATTGGCTATTTTGGCTCACCAACTAACCTCAATCAATTAATTTTTTAGGCTGTGACTTCGCTAGAAGTAGCTGGAGCAGGATTGATAGTTTTAAGTAAGATTGCAAGACGAGACTTGCGACGTGCGCCAGTGTTTTGGTGTAAAACTCCACGCTTTACCGCTTTATCAATTTTGCTGTATGCCAAGTTCATGCGAACGTTTACGTCAGACATTGCTTCTGGTGTAGGATTGGCTTTGTAAGTAACTACCGCTTCAAAGTAACTTTTGATCAAAGTCTTAACCGCAGATTTGTAGGATTTGTTGCGTAGACGATTGCGCTCAGCAATTTCCGCCCGTTTCATTGCAGATTTAATGTTTGCCATAATTTTTAGCTGTGATTTTTGCGAATTACCTGAATTTGTCTTAGTTTGTTGGAAGAAATTGAAACGCTTTAATGACTTGTTTGCTCTTAACTTACTTAATGTCTCTTAATTTACTTAATGTCTCTTAATTTACTTAATGTCTCTTAATTTACTTAATGTCTCTTAATTTACTTAGGAGGCAAAGAAAGTGTATATCTGAAACAGTGCTGCTACCCTTGAGAGAGCAGACGTAATTTTCAAAGCTTGTAAAAAATATTTGCGCGTTTATTACTTTATCACAATAGTTTCCAAGAAGTCTATGCCAGGCGATCGCTCTAGTTTTTTATCCCTAATTTCTTACTAAATCTCCATGCCTAATAATGCCTTTGCTCAATTCCCATCAGATTGGGTGCAGTCTGCTACCCATGCCTATGGGTTTTGTTGTCCTAGATGTCAAGCGATCGCCGCAGAGGCTAAGGATGTCTGGATTAATCGGGGTGCGCCAGTATATACCGAATTTCAGCAGCGTAAATGGCAAGAATTTTATTTGTGTAATTGTGACTATGCTTGGTGGGGTTGGAGTAGCGATCGCCCTCCCACAGAGCTTTCTCGCCGTTTAGATCCTGAGTAGATTTTTCTAGTTAATCTCTAAAGTATCGCCAATCTTTTCGCCATCATGGTAAGCAGAGAACAATACAGGACAGGTTTTGCCCCAAGCGATCGCACCAGTTTGATCTAGAGCAATTGCGCCAAAATCTCGACCTCTTTGTTTTGCTTCGGCGATCGAGCGAGTCATAGCAGTTTCTAAATCTAAGCCATCGGTCACCCGTACCACAATCCTGGTTGCTAATGCTTCATTCAAAATATCTTCACCAACGCCTGTACAACTGACTGCTGCAATCTCAGTCGCATAATTTCCTGCGGTTGTAGCTGAATCACTCACCCGCCCAATTCGTTCAAATCCGCGCCCGCCTGTAGAGGTCCCTGCACAAAGTTGACCATTAAGATCTAGGGCAACTACGCCAATCGTGCCCCTAGTCACATCCGCCATTTTGCGCGGTGAATTAGCTTGACGATCTTCTAGCCATTCCTGGAGGCGTTGCTCTGTAAGTGGATTATAGATAGGAATACCCAGTTCTCGCGCCAATTCTGCTGCACCAAAATCTGAAAGGACGCGATCGCTTGAATTTTGCAAGAATCTAGCCAGTTCAATCGGATTTTTGATCCTTGACACATTAATTACCCCGCTAAAGGTTTGACTTTTCCCATCCATTAGTGAAGCACTCATGCGAATCTGCCCATCGGACTGCAACACCGAGCCTGTACCAGCATTAAATATGGGGTTGTCTTCTAGCAGTTTGCAACCTTCAGTTACCGCATCTAAGGCACTTTTGCCCTGCAATAAGAGCGGATAAATTTTCTTGATCGCTTCATGCAAAGACTGGCGCACTGCGTCTAAGCTGCCTTTACTTTCGACCGTCTCACCCGCCCCACCATGAATTATTAACTTTGGCTGCATATCCGACTCTTTTTAAATTTCTAAGCTGAACTTCTAAGCAGTTTAACTGATAGCTGATCCTACCGCCTTTTTGTTCTTCGATGCTTAATCTTTTCCCCTTTTATCTGAGAAATAAAGATTTGTCTTTTGAGAGAATAAATAAATTCAGCAATTATCTAACCAAGCGATCGCTTGATCCATGGTTTCTACTTGGTCAACT
>JBBRVV010000266.1:0-3765 GCA_038246525.1 Pseudanabaenales cyanobacterium | reverse complement strand
GACTTTTGGAGATTAGAGCAAAGTCTGAGTAGTGCGATCAAGGTAGGAGATTACGACTTTGCGATCGCCAAGCTAAAAACAAATCCAGAGCAAACAGTTGAAATTTTTGCCAAGCACCCTGAGTGGAGGAAATTGCTATGCCCATGAATAGAAAACTTTATCCAGATGACTGGAAAGCGATCGCATTGGAAATTAAAACGGCTGCTGCTTGGAAATGCCAACAATGCGGGAAGCAATGTCGTAGAAATGGTGAATTATGGGCGGAATTTTTCTCTGATTGGGATACAGAAAGTGCAGAGTTTGCGGATGCCATTGAACATAAACAGCGATTTACTCTGACCGTTGCTCACTTAGATCATCATCCTGAGAATTGCGATCGCAGTAACCTAAAAGCCCTGTGCGCGCCATGTCACCTGCGCTATGACGTATCTCAAATGGCAATGAAGAAACGGCTCAAAAAAGAGCGAGGTGGACAGCTAAATCTAATTACGGAGTATGACCAATGTTCTTAGAAGATTCACAGTTCGAGGAGTTAAAAATCGGCGATCGCATTCTTGAAGATATGAATAACCCAGCATGGGGAAAGCAAATATTTGAAACTAGAGTCGGGATAATCATAGGCATCTCTAGAGTCTCTGACCGAAGTTATCCGAAAGTCCATTGGTATGACGGGACTGTAAGCGTCACAAATTGGGAATATCTAACGAATTTACCGCATATTTTCAATCTGGGCGATCGCGTAACTCCAGTTAGTAAGGTTATGGGGTTTGGCAGATTTAGGATTGTTGGAACGGTTAGAGATATCCAGTATGACAATCGGAAAAAGATCACTTGGCTATATATCTTGTGGGATGACGGGGTGAGCGATCGTCATGTTGCAGGGGCGGAAGCCTTAAAGATCGTTAAAGAAAAGTTACCCCTAGAACGTAAAAATCAATGCGACACCTTGACTTCTTCAGCGGAATTGGTGGCTTTACACTCGCCGCAGAGAGTATCGGAGGAATATACACCAAGCAATTTGTTGAAATTGATCCAGATGCCCAAGCCGTCCTGCGATCGCACTGGAGAAATATCCCAATCCACGCAAATATTAGTGACTACTCACCAAGATGCGGAGAGTTTGACCTCTATACCATTGGATTCCCATGTACAGGAACCAGCACGGCAGGAACAAGAACAGGACTTAATCACAAAGACTCAGCCCTATGGCTTGAAGCCCTTAGATGTATTTGCGAGGGGGAACCAAGCTTCGTTGTTATTGAAAACCCTGAAGGACTTATCAATAGAGGACTTCGAGCAGTGCTTGGAGGATTGCGAATGGCAGGATATTGCTGGGACAGTCCGCAACTCATATCGGCAAAATGGATTGGCGCACCGCATCAACGAAACAGGCTATTTATCATTGCCTACCCCGAATGCCTCATCAAAAGCAAACAGCCGTGCTGCTGGTCAGACCAAGTGCGAGATATGGTTCAGGAACAAAGGGCTTCTTCAAGATTCCCAGTGTTTGAGTCCTCAAATAATGGCATTGTTGCTAGGTTTCCCGAAGGATTGGACAAGGTGCCTTTGGGAGTCGAAAGACGTTCTAGGGGAAGAATCCGTAGTCGATACCTCTTCGGTAGAACAGTTGTCCCAGCTTGTGCAGCCGTTGCACTTAAAAGAGTCAAGTATCTCAATTCCTTCATCTAAAAAGTTACCCATAGCACAAACGCCTGGGCTAACTCCTAATGATTTATACGATCGCCTAGCAAAGTTAGAAGTCGAACGAAATCAAATCAAAACCTCTGGTGTAATTGCCCAGCAAGGAGTATGGATCGAATGTGGCAAGGTAAGTAACCGTAAGTTCCGTCAGGCGTATTACCGCAGTAGTAAACCGATATTTCCAGCAAAGCGACGAAGTAGTTTAGCTAATTCTGAGTTGGGACTGGTGAAAAGGTCATATATCGGTGAGGAAAATTCTAAAGAGGTAAAGGCAGCAGGTGAAGCGATCGCTCGCAGGAATCGTTTAGAAGTTATAGCCAAGGAAATTAAACAAATTGAGGAGAAATTATGCGAATGAATATAGAAACAGAAATTACCTGCGGTACACCGTATGGCTGGGAACAAATTGAAGGTGGTTTAGAGATAACAAGTGAGGAAGTTAAAAATGATGAAATTACCAATTAAAAAGGGCGAGAACAATCTAATCGTTACGTTTGAGTCACCAATTATTTTTACAAGGGTTGGGGATGGCTGGACGAGGTTCGGTGATAGTTGGTTTAAGCAAGAAGGGTATAGGGCAATCCTGTTTAGAATACCGAAAATCAGTTTTTATTGGGGGGGGAACTATGATTCAGATTTTTGATTTAATAAGACGTGGTTATAGCTTCAAAGTGTTACTAGGTATATCGTTCGAGTTCTCAGA
This sequence comes from Pseudanabaenales cyanobacterium, assembly GCA_038246525.1. Taxonomy (GTDB): domain Bacteria; phylum Cyanobacteriota; class Cyanobacteriia; order Pseudanabaenales; family Pseudanabaenaceae; genus JANRLH01. Next base: position 1,361 of record JBBRVV010000266.1, on the reverse strand, counting down.
GCAATATAACGGGTATTTACTGATTTTCTACAATCGCCCGAAGTTAATTTGGGATGACCAAAAAATTGCTACTGAAGATGACATCCCGTTTTAATATGCCTGTACTAATAATTCTGCTGATAGTTAACCTCTGTCTATGTTTCATGGTGATGTTGGCATTGAGTATTGTTCTGTGGGAATTGAATAAAGAGCAAAAAATTGAAAGAAATAGAAGGAGATGAGTATGCAAGCAACACAACTGACTAAATACCGAGGTTACACTTACTGGATTAGCGGTAATGAAGGCGAATACCGTGGCTATATCGAAGCTGACCCGAAAATGATTACGCCGACTGATGAAACTTTTAGAACTCTTATAGAAGCTGAAGCTTTTCTGCTTGAACAGATCGATTTAGCCTGTGGTGATCCAGTTAGATATGTGTCTACCCGTGGTTTTACTTTGATTGAGGTATTGGTTGTGATTGCCATGGTTGGGATTCTCAGTGCGATCGCTGCTCCCAGTTGGTTAGCTTTTACAAATAATCAAAGGTTACGGGCTGCTAATGGCAAAGTTTACAGTGCGATCGCTGAGGCAAAGTCACAGGCAAAACTTGATAAGGTTACTGTTTTCGCTGAGTTTAGGCAGAATGGCGATCAAGCTGAGTATTCAGTTTATAAAGATGTATCCATTTGGCGACGACTAGAAGATGTAACGGTCACTAATTCAAAGATTGAGATTGATTTCCAAGGCAACACTAAAGATGTGCCGATTATTGTAATAGTCAGTAAGGGCAATCAAAAACGCTGTACTAGTGTAGTTACTTTACTCGGTGCTACTCGACAAGGAGAGGGAACAGAATGTCCATAGTCTGTATAGATGCCCAACAACCTGATTGGGAATATATGTGGCAGGAACTAATTAAGTTAGAAGGTTCTGCCACCTCTGAAAATAATGGCGAGATTTGGCAGTACATGGGTAGCAAGATTGAAGATCAGCTTATCACGCATACCTTCAGGCATCGATCTCACCCTTTGACCAATGATTACCAATATCGAAAAATAGAAATGCCTTATGAGAATTAGTGATTAAAAGTTTAAGCAAATAGAGAATCTACTAAAAGAAGGCTTAGAGCTTGACGGTGGGCATAGTTCCTTTGTCTCTATCAAAAAGCATCTTTGCCTATCTGAGATTAAAGAAATACTTCAAGAGGTAAAACTCGAAGAGGCGATCGCTCAGAAATGGCTTGATCTATGATTTTGACTGAAAGCGATTACAACGAACTCAAAAACCTTGTAGAAGAGACACTAGATAATGTCGAGTCCATGTCTAGCTTTGATGAATCAATCAGTAATCTTGAGCAGATGCGAGAAATTTTGGAGAG
>JBBRVV010000265.1:0-3783 GCA_038246525.1 Pseudanabaenales cyanobacterium | reverse complement strand
TAATTCTTGGAAAAATCTTAAGCCCAGCTAAGCTATTACCAAGCATTCCTAAAGTCTAGTGAGCTTAAAAAATCAAAAAATAAGTGAGATAAATTATGAGTAATAATCCGCTCGATGCCGCTAAGGGATTTCTTGGCAATTTAGCTGATAAAGCTGGCGATGTGACAGAAAGCGTAAAGCAAAAAGCTGGAGAAGTTGGTGAGAGTTTGAAAGATAAGGCTGAAGATTTGATTGGCGAAGAGAATATGCAGAAAGTTTCTAATGTTCTTAATACCGATGTCGGCGTGATTACCAAAAATAGTCTAGACAAGGCTGAAGACGGAGTTGAGAAAGTTACGGGAATCGACCTTGATAGTAAGCCTGGTGCTTAGAATTTAGGTGAATTTGAGCTTAGCTCAGTTTTTCTAGTTTAATTGTAATTTTTTTATATTTTATCGGAGGCATCGAAACTTTTTCCTTGCCTTCTTTACTTTTTGATCTCTTATTTATTGTGCGGATTTTTTGGGTTGTGGCTATGACTTTTTGGCGAATTACTCTGGGGCTATATTTAGGCTCCTTTCTTAGCGTTTTGTTCAGTATGCCGATCGCTGCGATCGCCCAAATTAATCCCTCTTGGAAGATCATCGGACAGCCCGTAATTGAATTTCAGGATGGCGAAAATTCTAAAGAAAAAATTAGCCAGTTAAATCGCCGCTTTAGTGAGATTGTGGCGCGACTAAATCCGAACCAAACCTGGACAGTAGATCTAGCTCCCATTCCTCAACCCAAGTCAAAGCCGTTAAAAAAAGGAGAGAAGCCAAAGCTACCCCTTCCCGCCAAACAGGTTACTATTCGCCTCCAGGGTATGAGCTTGCTCCAAGTAAATGAGTCTGACGCTAAACTGCATCAAGCAGAATCGCCTAGAGCTTTGGCAGAAAATTGGGCACAGTCACTCGCAAATTTTCTCTCACAGCCCCGCAACCGTCAAGCGATCTTCACCACCTTGAACCTACCTGAGCGGCTTAACTATGATGGACTGAACTACAGCTTAAAGCCTGAAGTAGCATTAGATCGGGGACTATTTCGAGTGAGTGGCAAGCAGTTTGAAGGGAGAAGCATCTTTGTGGAGTTGCCTGCTGACCAAAGCGCCTTTCAGATTACCGAACTTACCCCTACCCCAAAGATTAGCTCTACTAAAGAATTTCCTAAGTCAGTTTATTTGCTCAATAGTCAATTTCAGTTTGTTCCCTACACTCGCTGAGAGCTTAGTCCAGAAAAGCAGAGCGATTAACTTGGGTTTGGGTCAAGAGTTCTTCTATGCCCTGCCAATCATTAGCCTGAATTTGAGCGATCGCGGCTTGGAGTACCAATTGATATTTTTCTAAGCTCAGGAGTAATGCTTCTCGGTTGTATTCTGCCATGTAACGCCCTAGTTGGGGATTGCCGCCACCTACCCTACTGGTATCTCTAAAGCCAGAACTAGCAAGATGTTTGGCTAACTCTGCCACAATCGGATCAACCTCTTCTGTACAGGCTTGAATTAAGCTGGCGCTAACAAACACAGGTAAATGACTGATCCAGGCAACTGCACAATCATGGGCGACCGGTGAGCATTCGTAGATAACTGCACCTAGGGACTGCCACACTTGCCGCACTAAATTGAGCGCATCTAAACTGCTCTGGAAATTATCTTGAAAATCGCCTTGAAAATTGACCTGAGTATTGGGCGTAATCACACATGGGCGACCTTGAAATAAACCCAACTCGGCAGCTTGAATCCCACTAAAAGCATTACCTGCCATCGGATGTGCGCCGATAAATCGATCCCAAAGCTTTTCGGCAGCGTGAACGATCGCCACTTTAACCGAACCTACATCCGTAATCACAGTCTGGGGCGAAAGGTAGGGGGCTATTTGCGCAATAGTAGGAAGAATTGCCGCAATCGGCGTACAAATAAAAATTATATTAGTGTCGCAAAGCTTGGGAATCTGGCTAATATCTTGGGTAGCAAAATGGACAGCTTGCATCGCGATCGCTTGTTCACAGGTACTTTCATTTCGACTAATACCCCAAACAGAATTTTCGGGATTTAAACACAAATCACGCCCCAATGAGCCACCAATTAAGCCTAGCCCGATGATGCCAATGCGCATGGTCTTCAACCTAAAGTTTATAACAGCAACCTAAAAGCTTAAAACCAAATAATTGGTTGCGCCCTTATACTGGGTTGTGTCCTGACACCTTTTCTGTAGGATAAATCAAGATTTTAAATCCTAATTTAGAAGTGGTTGAGGTTGATGCCTGCTTCTTTAGCAAATGCCTCAAGTCCTTTCTTTTGCAAGGTTTTGATCGCCTTGGTCGAAATTTTTAGACTAACAAATCGCTTACCTGCTGCCCACCAAATTCTTTTTTGTTGCAAATTCACATTTTGTAAATGCTTGTTGCGCTTGTGCGAGAAAGAAATGCTAACGCCATTGTTGGCTTTTTTGCCAGTTAATTGACAGATACGACTCATGGCTCACCTTAGATGTTTGGAAGTAGAATATTTTGCGCAGTCTTAGATTATAGAAGTAATTAGCCTTAAGATGCAACGAGCAAGCAAAGAAATTAGGTAGAACCAACTAAACATTGCACAGCGATCGCAGTAATATTGTCGTGCCCATTAAGGTAATTGCCCAAATAGACCAGTTCCTGCACGCCTGTGGCAAGATTGGTTTGCTGATCAAGCAAGGGTAAAAGGTGAGTTTGCCAATTTTCTTCGATCACATTGTCATCACATAGCCCATCCGAACAAAGTAAGAAGATGGTAGGTTCGGTAAGCTGAAAATAATTTATAGTTGGATTTACCTGGTGATTTTCAAAGGGCCCCAGTGCTTGGGTCAGTTGATGGGCATCCAGTCTAGCTCTTGCAACCGCAACCGACATTCCTTGATCGATTAAGCGATTGGCAACTTCATGATCGCGAGTTATTTGTTCCAGCTTTTGGGCAGTAACCCGATAAATGCGACTGTCTCCTACATGGGCGATCGCTACTTGGGTATTGTGAATTGCTAACAGAATTAAGGTGGTTCCCATTCTGCCTAGATCACAGCGAGATTCCTGCTCATTATGGTCAAAAATTGCCTGATTTGCCTTGAGAATAATCTGCTTTAGGTCTGACTCACTCGGTAAGTCACCATGCCAAAAGGCTTGAGCTTGGCTGACAATTTGTTCAATCGCGATCGCACTTGCTACCTCTCCACCGTCGTGCCCCCCCATGCCGTCACATACCACAAATAGCCCCTTTTGATCTCTGATCACTTCATGAGCAGCATTTTCGGTGCTAAAAACCTGGGAAAGCATCACAAAGTTATCTTCGTTATGGTCGCGCTCTTGACCAACATCGGTGATACCCGCATAACTTAAACGCAGTAGTTGTAACGGGGCTTTCTCATTTGCGCTATTTTGGATTAGTCTAGTAATCTCCGTATCTTCTGGTTCGGATGAAATACTCTGTAGCTCAGCAAATTCGGCTTCAGAGAGCGAATTAATTAACTGTTCTTCCACCTTTTCTACCGCACTGAGAGCTTCTTGTTGATCTTCTTGGCTGTCTGAGAAGTTAATCTGGCTAACAAGATCTGGAGAAATATCATCGGGAATCTGGTTGGCGATAGAATTAATCGCTTCAGCTTCGGCTGCTGCACTAGAAACCTGAGAAATAGGATCAGAAGCCGCCAAAAGCTGTGGTTGATCATTCTCTACGGTTAGAATTTTAGGCTCTGCTACTTGGGTGGCAGAAATTGCGGCTTCACTAGCTAAATCTAC
>JBBRVV010000264.1:0-3791 GCA_038246525.1 Pseudanabaenales cyanobacterium | reverse complement strand
GGGGTAATTGCTGGGGCGCAACTACGGCGTTTATTTACCCAAATTGATCACAGTGCCAGTATGCTCAAGCCCAATACCCAAATGCGCACAATTACGGCACTGGAGCAAGTAGTGTATGGGATCAATGAATATAACCGCCTAGAAGGGCATGGCTACTGGGTCAATAGGGTACGTTACAGCCACGATGGAAAATATATTGCTTCGGCAAGCAGCGATCGCACGATCAAAATTTGGCAAGCTAGCGGGCTTTTACTTCAAACTCTCCATGGTCATAGCAATGCAGTTACCAGTATTAGCTTTAGCCCAAATGGTAAGCTGCTAGTATCCTGTAGTCGAGATAATGTGTTGCGGCTATGGCGTTGGGACGATCAAGCTGGCAAATTTGCCGACCAGCCAGTCCAAATCTTTAAAGGACATGATGGTCCAGTCCTGGATGTCTGCTTTAGCCCCGATGGTGAAACTATAGCCTCTGCCAGCGAAGATACCACCGTGCGCCTGTGGAAACTCAACGGCACCAACATTAAGACTCTGCGGGGTGGACACGAGCGCTGGGTTACTTGCGTAGCATTTCATCCTAATGGCAAGTCCTTAATTTCTGGTAGCGCCGATCGCACTCTAATTATTTGGACAATTAATGGTACGCCTTCCCGCACGCTCAAAGGACATGAAAGCTTTGTGGAAGGTGTCGCCTACGATCCAAGTGGTCAAGCCATTGTTTCCTGTGGGCGCGATCGCACGGTCAGACTCTGGGGCACAGACGGAATGTTAGTTCGCACTTTTCAAGGACATACCGACAAGGTTTGGGGTGTAGCTTTTAGCCCTAACGGTAGCCTAATTGCCTCTGCTAGTAGCGATCGCACAATCAAAATCTGGGATATCGATGGCACCTTGATCAAAAGCCTTACCAGTCACGGCGATGTGGTCAACAGCGTAGTTTTTAGCCCCGACAGTAAAAATCTTGCCTCTGGTAGCCGTGATACTACGGTCAAGTTCTGGAGCGCACTGGGTAATCCATTACTCAAAATTACAGGACATAGCGATGAGGTTTACGGCTTAGCTCTGAGTCCTGACCAAAAGCTAATTGCCTCCTGTGGTAAAGAAAAAGTAATTTATCTTCGTAACCTTTCTGGGCAACTGTTGGCCACGATGGAAGGGCATCTAGAACGGGTAAATCGGGTTTGTTTTAGCCCAGATGGCAGCACTCTAGTCTCAGTAAGTGGCGACAGTAGCGTCAAGCTGTGGAGTCTAGACGGTAGTTTAATAATCAGCTTGGGTAGCCATCGTAGTGAAGTTCATGGCGTTACTTACCGCTCTGATGGTCAAGTATTTGCCACCTGTAGCGCCGACAGCACAATCAGGATTTGGCTGCCAGATGGTACTTGGCTCCAGACTCTAGCTGGACATACGGGTGATGTATTTGCGATCGCTTATAGCCCCGATGGTAGTTTATTGGCATCCGTAGGCAAAGATAAAGTGGTCTGTCTCTGGAACTGGGAAGGCAAGTTAATCAAGAGCTTTGAAGGGCATAGTGCCGAGATTTTTGCAGTGTGTTTTCGTCCCGATGGTCAACAGTTTGCTACCGCAGGTATGGATCAGAGCATCAAGATTTGGGACTTAGAAGGAAATTTGATCAAAACCCTGAATGGACATAGCGCTGAAGTTCGAGCGGTTTGCTATAGCCCTGATGGTAAAGCCCTAGCCTCGGCGAGTGACGACAATACCATTCAGTTTTGGGGGATCGACGGTACCTTGCTACGCACGTTCAATGGGCATCAAGCTGCGGTGCGAGATATTTGCTTCCAGCGCGAAGGTAAGTTTGTGATTTCTGCCAGCCTCGACCAGAAACTAATTCTCTGGAATTTGGATATGGAGAACCTCTTGATTCGTGGTTGTAAATGGCTGCAAGAATACTTAAAAACTAACGTGAACGTATCAGAAGAAGATCGGCGTACCTGCATCGCTGGCTGTGGCTGGCTATTTAAGCAACTGCAACAGAGAGCTAGCAAAACTGAAGATGCCCGTCCACAGGTTCCAGCCCCTAGCCAAATTTCAAATCAGATTCCCGCTGCCGATGATAATGAAGACGTGACTCAAATCCAAATTCGTCCAGGCTATTAAGTTTTATGATTGATTCTGCAACCCTCAACTCCGCTGAAGCCTTTGATGATTTGTTTGAAAGTCTAGAAACAGAGGACGGTTTCGAGAGTTATGGCTTTAACGAGCCAGGTAGTGCGCCAGGAACCTTGAATGTGAATGAGGATAGTTCCAATCCGAACATTTTTTTAATCGACTACAACCAAAATGATGCCGTAGGCGTATTGTTACCCGAACCCGAAGATATTATTCCCTACCTTGACTCCACCTCAGTCTCTTGGGTAGATGTGCAGGGGCTAGGTTCTGAAGATGTTTTGCATCGACTTGGTAAGGTATTCAAGCTGCATCCGCTCACTCTAGAAGATGTGGTAAATATCCCCCAGCGTCCCAAGGTTGAAGAATATGAAGACCAGTTATTGATCATTATGCGCTCAGCTACCTTACTCAAAGGCGGCAAGAAATTTGCACTCGAACAGATCAGTTTGATTTTGGGTAAAAATTATCTACTCACTGTGCAAGAAGAGGCAACAGGAGATTGTTTTGAGCCAGTGCGCCAGCGCATTCACCGTGGCAAGGGTAGTATTCGCCAAGAGGGAGCCGATTATCTCGCCTATACCCTAATTGATGCGATCGTTGATGGATTTTTCCCAATCCTAGAGGCTTATGGCGAAAAGCTAGAAACCCTAGAGAACAAAGTGGTGAATAACCCTGAGCCAAAAGTACTAAACAAAATTCATCGGATTAAACGAGAGCTATTAATTCTACGCCGAGCCATTTGGCCCCATCGAGATGCGATCAATGCTTTGATTCGAGATAACTATGACCTAATTAGCCCTACGGTCAGGGTTTATCTGCGGGATTGCTACGATCATGTGGTGCAACTGATCGATATGGTGGAAACTTACCGCGAAATTGCCCATAGCTTAATGGAAATCTATCTATCCTCGGTGAGCAATCGCACCAATGAAGTGATGCGCCTCTTAACTGTGATTTCGTCTATTTTTATTCCGCTTACATTCATTGTCGGCGTGTATGGCATGAATTTTGATACTTCTAAACCTGGAAATATGCCAGAGCTAGCGATGCCCTACGGCTATACTTTTTGTTGGATTAGCATGTTAGCGATCGCTGGCTCACTCCTTTATTACTTTGGCAGTAAAGGTTGGTTAATCGATCTAAAGCAAAATAATGAATAAATATAATAGTTAAAGTGATTTAGATCACAGACTAACCAATAGTTCAATAGAATGATTGAAAGGCTTTAATTGACGGGTAAGCTGGTCTTAGAATAGATTAGTCTAATAGAGTTTTATCTACTCTAGATTTTTTACTTACCAAATTTTTTCTCAAGGGTAAAGTCACTTTAGGTTTGAGGCTGCATAAAGGTGAATGTGTTTGATCAAGAAGAACTACATAAACTGCCCCTAGGTCTTAGCCAAGAAAAAAGTAAGGCTACTCACAACTCTGAGCACAAGATTTTTGCCCAAAATTATTTAAACAATTTCCCCTATCCACAGCCTTTAGGGTCTTCTCCTGTGATCGAAAGCTCTGAATTTCTGCCTAAGCCTGAATCTGATACTGCCCACGATTGGTACTCCTACATCCTAGATACAGCTGTAGAAGGGATCTGGATTGTAGACAGTGATAGCATGCTCACCTTAGTCAACCCCAAAATGGCAGAAATGCTGGGTTACGGC
>JBBRVV010000263.1:0-3797 GCA_038246525.1 Pseudanabaenales cyanobacterium | reverse complement strand
GCGGCAAACCAAAAAAGGTCATTATCGTCGCCGCTATGCGTAAACTCCTCCATTTAGCCTACGGCGTTGTCAAAAATAAAATTCCCTTTGACCCCCTTTACCCTGCCTCGCCCTTGCCCGCAACGTAGTATCTGTCTACTTTGTCTCTGTTACTCTCTTAATAATCCTAACTACTGAGGTGGAATCGGAACATCGGAGATTTTTTTGACCTTGATATAGCGCTCAGCAAGCTGCGCTAAATCTTTATCTTCGGTATATAAAATTTCGCAATTATAAGCCAAGGCTGTAGCCAGAATCGTAATATCTGCCTTAATGGCCTGACGTGACGTTTCTTGGGTACGCAACGTCTGCCGGACAATTGCTTGTTCTTGCCATAACTGCGCATTATGCAGTGCCGCGCGGGCAGCGTAAGGGGCAATGATAAAATTATCGTTCAATATTTGCCATAAACTTGGTTGACTTGCTACGGGGAGATTACAAAGCACTTCACCCACCACTAGGGCAGGGATCACAACCGTGTCATCCTGCACCTCGCATTGTTGGATTAATACTTTTGCTCGTTCAATCATATCATGTTGACTAGAACTTGCCTCTTCCTTGATTCCCCAAATCACCACAGGCGTATCAAAACAAACAATCGCCATTAAGCCGCGTCCTCGCCATAGCGTACCGTGGTTACATATTGGTTTACATCTTCAATCGCATCAAAAGCACCCTGCGCGTTCTCTTTAAGCAGCTTGAAGGCTTGCGTTAACGGCTTTTTCGTATAAGTTAATACTTTTGTGATGCGAAATTCTTTGATTCCAACGTTTCCTGATCCCAGGTTGCACAGCCTTGGACACTAACTTGTTGATAGAGACGATTGGCAAGCTGGATGGCGATTTCTTCGGTCGTGGAACAAAAGATCGCCTTCCCGGTTGGCGGTTTTAGTTCGACTTTGGGATCAACACCACCGGCGCGGATCACTTGTCCATAGAGTATGGTTTCACCATCCACCGGGGTAAATGCCTCAATGCGGGTTTGTGCTGTGATCGAGATGGTCGCCGTTTGTACGCCGTGCTTGATCTTCACTTCCGCAATGCAGCCACGCTGGCGCACAAAACGCACAAGCCCGCGCAGCGGGCTTAGGACAGCTGCGGGTAAACCGGCAAAGCGCTGCGTTGCAAACGCTTCGGCAATGCGAAAGGCAGCGGGGTAAGTCAGCTCGGGCAGATTAGGTGCAAAGGCAAGGCCAATGCTTTGATCATTGACCGCGATCAAAGCCACAGCCACCTGTTCACGCTTGATCGTCGGATCGTGCGCAACGACAGCCGCCGTAATCGCCGCTTCAAAATTTTCGATGATGTCTGCCAGTTCTTTGGCCCGTAACGCCTGGGGTTTCAGGTCCGCCACGCCCGTGAAGCGCAGCGTTAATTGGTTTTTCATTGTTCTGCCCCTATCCGATAGATTCGCACTGATGTTCTAATTGTAATCCGTTGCGGAGAAAACGTCAAGTGGCTAGGTTTGGCGGGTTGGTAGCGCTCAAATATGCCAATGCTGCCATCTCGATTTCTTCAATGCGATCTCCGCGGCGCGTTTGGCCTGTTTGAGTAATGTATTGAATCTAGGTAAAAATACGCCATTTCAGTCAAAAAATTAAATCCAGCGACTAAATAAACAGCGGTGGAGCCAATTAGAGCCACGGATTAAGCAAATGAATAGTTAAAAATTATTTATAATAGAGTGTATCCTGTCTATCACAAACGAGTGCCTGGGTTAGAAGTGCAATCTTCATTGCTCATACTTCTACACTACCAGATTGCCCTGCATGTAAAGGGGCAGATTATTGCTATGGGTTTATTTCACATCTTACGAGATTTTCAGAAATATTGATGGTTCGCGAAGGATTCGTAAAAATTTAGCGATTAATATAGTAATGCTCTTATTTTTTGTAACTCATGTTAGTATACCCCTAAGAACGAGGTTGAAATGACACACGCTGAGACTGATATGCGAACTAAAAAATTTGTTTTTCGACGCTATGCTAACATAGGTGCGGCAGATGCAATTGAGGATCGCAAGTTCCTTGAAAAATCCTTCGTTGACAATGGTTCGCTTGAAGTTATTAGTGATGTGAACAATTCGATATGTATTGTGTTGGGACGAACAGGCTCTGGGAAAACTGCACTTCTTGAGCAAATTAACAGAACTGAAGAACGTGCAATCAAAATTAACCCCGAAAGTCTTTCTCTCAATTATATTGCTTCAAATAATATTCTTCGCTTTTTCATGGAGGCTGGTGTAAATCTAGATCTATTCTACCGTTTACTATGGCGACATGTCTTCGCAGTTGAGCTCATCAGAGAACATTATCAAATCTTCAATGAAGAAAAGAATACTGACTTCTGGTCACAAGTCCGACAATTGTTTAGTCGGGATTCAAAAAAACAGCACGCAATCGAGTATCTTAGAAAGCATGGACCATCATTCTGGCAGGAGTCAGAATTTCGTGTTAAAGAGGTCACGAAGAGTATTGAGAACGATCTGACAAGTGCCCTAGATGCAAAAGCCTCACCTACTATTTTCGGAATAGGAGCAGAATTTGGGCTTAATGTTGGGGCAGTAAGGAAATTAACAGAAGATCAAAAGATTGAAGTTGTGCATCGAGGACAGGAAATCGTTGATAAGGTGCAAATGCACGCCTTATCGAAAATGATTGAGATACTTGAAAATGATTTTCTCGTTGATAAACAGAAAAGATACTTTATCACTATTGACCGTCTAGATGAAAACTGGATTCAAGACGAATTTCGCTACGGTTTAATTAAAGCATTAATAGATACAGTGCGAGATTTTAACCTGGGAATTCAGAACGTAAAGATTATCATTTCAATCAGAGAAGATTTATTGGATAGAGTGTTTCGATATACAAGAGGTTCGGGCTACCAAGAAGAAAAGTACAAATCAATGTACCTACGTCTCGCCTGGACCACGGCCGAGTTAGAAGAATTGCTAAATCTTCGAGTAAATCAACTTATAAAAGAACAATATACTAACCAAACTGTCAATGTTGTAGACCTCTTTCCTCAACATATCCAGAAAGGCGATCCTCTTACCTACTTTTTTGATCGGACACTAATGCGACCACGAGACGCCATACTTTTTTTCAACGATTGCATTACTTCTGCAGCAGGGGAAGCAAAATTCACACAAGCTATAATTCAACAGGCTGAAGCTACTTACTCCGTTAACCGATTACGGGCAATGGCAGATGAGTGGGCTACCGATTACCCAAATCTGTTTGAATTAGCGATGTTCTTAGAGAGATACCCAACCCAATTTCGATTTAAAACTCTGGAAACTGAAATTGAGGGAAGAGCGTACAAGTTCTTTCTTACTAACAAGACAGAAGGTGAAATCTATAAATTAATTTGCTCTAAACTTGAGCTTAATGACATAACGGGGTTAACACAAGAAGTATTATGGATATTGTTCCGTGTAGGTGTGGTAGGTATTAAGACAATGCCTCATAGCAGCATCGTTTGGTCGTACTTAACCGGCAAGCTTTTAGTTTCTGATATTAATGAGGAGGCATTAATAAAAGTCCATCCAGCATTCTGGCGAGTTCTTGGAATTAAACCTACTTAAATCTTTTATATACATAGCATGCGGCGCTGGCTCAACGCTTGAAAAATGCATTCAAAGCTAGGTTCTCACTATGTTCGGTGAAATATCCGACATTTAGTTAACCCGTAAAGCCAGTACAGATTCTTCGCCACAATTGCAAGCACCCCTGCCGTTATGGATACTTACAATCG
>JBBRVV010000262.1:0-3804 GCA_038246525.1 Pseudanabaenales cyanobacterium | reverse complement strand
CAATGTGCCAAATACCGCCAGCGATGCACATAAATCCGACCCAAATATGACCACCAACTACATCTTCTAGGTTGTTTACGCCGATGATGTTACCAGAGCCGCCAAAGGGCGAGCTAAACACATAGCCAAAAATCACTAGAGGATTAATGGTTGGGTTAGTAATAACTCGCACATCGCCGCCGCCTGGCGCCCAAGTGTCATATAAACCGCCGAAGAACATGGCTTTTATCACTAGCAAAAACGCACCACATCCGAGCAAGATTAGGTGATAGCCAATGATGTTGGTCATCTGATTCTTATCTTTCCAGTCGTAGCCAAAGAAGCTGGAGTAATTTTCCAATACTTCAGGCCCGCGTAGAGCATGATAAATACCGCCGAGTCCCAAAACCGCTGAAGAAATTAGATGTAAAACACCTACGACAAAGTAGGGGAAAATGTCGACTACTTCACCGCCAGGACCAACGCCCCAACCTTGAGAGGCTAGGTGGGGTAAAAGAATAAAGCCCTGCTCATACATCGGCTTTTCAGGCACAAAGTGAGCTACTTCAAACAAGCACATTGCACCTGCCCAGAAGACGATCAAGCCAGCATGGGCAACGTGAGCGCCTAAAAGTTTGCCAGAGAGGTTAATGAGACGAGCATTTCCAGACCACCAAGCAAAGCCGCTTGAATCCAGAGTTCGCCCGCCCACACCTAAATTATTAAGATTGATGGTTGCAGTCACGAGAGCTAATCTCCGTAAATTTTTATTACTAACGTTTGTCTATTTTAACTAGATATTAGAAATCAGCCATCAGTATCTAAGATTTAATCTCAAAACATACTGAAGGCTGACTGGTTTCAATTAAACCTGAATAATTTATTCAACCTTTCAATGGTTTATAGCGCATTACCACGAGGAAGAACTTCTTCAGGAAAGATGAATTTCTCGGCGGGCTGGTCTTGAGGTGCCATCCAAGCGCGGATGCCTTCATTCAGAAGTAAATTCTTGGTATAGAAGGTTTCAAATTCAGGATCTTCAGCAGCGCGTACTTCCTGGGAGACAAAGTCATATGCACGCAAGTTGAGCGCTAGACCGACTACGCCGACACTAGCAAACCAAAGTCCAGTTACGGGTACAAACAACATGAAAAAGTGTAACCAACGCTTGTTTGAGAAAGCAATTCCGAAGATCTGACTCCAGAAACGGTTAGCAGTAACCATAGAATATGTTTCTTCAGCCTGGGTAGGATTGAAAGCGATGAAAGTGTTAGAGCCTTCGCCGTCTTCATACAAAGTGTTTTCTACAGTTGCGCCATGAATTGCACAAAGTAGAGCGCCACCCAAAATCCCAGCAACACCCATCATGTGAAAAGGATTAAGTGTCCAGTTGTGGAAGCCTTGGAAAAACAGGATAAAACGGAAAATTCCTGCTACGCCGAAACTAGGTGCAAAGAACCAACCAGATTGTCCTAGTGGGTAGAGCAAAAATACAGATACAAATACAGCGATTGGACCAGAGAAAGCGATCGCATTGTAAGGACGAATACCTACCAGGCGAGAAATTTCAAATTGACGTAGCATGAAGCCAATCAAGCCAAAAGCACCATGAATAGCTACGAAAGTCCAAAGTCCACCGATTTGACACCAACGGGTAAAGTCACCTTGAGCTTCAGGTCCCCAAAGGAAGAGTAGAGAATGACCCATGCTAAGTGCAGGAGTAGAAACAGCAACGGTCAAGAAGTTTGCACCTTCAAGATAGCTAGATGCTAAGCCGTGGGTGTACCAAGATGTAACAAAGGTGGTTCCTGTCATCCAGCCGCCAACTGCCAAAAAGGCAGTAGGGAAAAGAAGTAAGCCACTCCAGCCGATGAATACGAAGCGATCGCGCTTTAACCAGTCGTCAAGGACATCAAACCATCCTCTTTCGACCTGCTGCGCTCTTCCAATTGCAATGGTCATAATCAAATTCCTATAAATTTAAGATTTCAAAGTTTTGAGTGGATAACCTATGACTTAGTCATAATTTTTAAATAAATCTTCTTGAATAAATCAGTTTGGATAAATCCGAAAATTTACATAAAAGACTGCAGCCAAGCATTACTTTAAATTAAGTTTTTTTATATCTTGCCCATGCCAAACAGTTACTAAATACATTTCTACGGGAAAGAAATACCAGGATATAAATCCTCACAATTTTATCAAGCTAGATAATTTAGTTATAAAATACCTCAGTGTATCTTTGCCTAGGTAAATCTAAAAGAAGATTTGCCTTTAGATATTCGGTTAGCTATTTGTTAAGCATGAGTAGTATAAATTTACCAAACTGGCAACCTAAAATGCTCAATTATTCTCGGCTAATCTTAACACAACTTAACGTTGGGATCAATATCAAGAGCCACTTAACCAACCAAAAAAGCCTGTCTTTTTCTCCTTAGCTGGAGGCTTGATTCCATCTGTTTTTTTATCTCCACCTTCTAAAGCGTCTAACTTGGCAAGATTATCTTTAGCTAGAGGTTCCTGGGGATTAAGCTTGAGCGCTTGCTTAAAACTACTTCTAGCCATGCTGCCTAGCTTACGTTGCATATAGACATATCCCAGCAGGGCATGAGACTTGCTGCTATTTGGATCGATTTGAATTGCTGTACGCAGTTCTTGAATTGCCAGCGACCACTGTTGTGCTGCAACTAATTGCTCTGCCATGGTCAAGTGCTGATTGAGAGAGTTAGTAGGTCTTTCGATTGGTTTAGGGGAGTAAGAGCTATTGCGGTTTTGACTGTTAGAGGCGGAGCTATTACCCAAAGATATAGGACTGCCTGTATAGCCTGGAGCGGCACGACCAACGGTAAGTGTAGAGGGACCAGCACTAAAATGCTGATAGCCTTCGCGAACTAGAATAAATACCAGGTTGAGTTCACTAAGTTGAGCAATATTCTCTAGGATCTGATCAAGATGTTCATACTGGACTTGGGCGATCGCTAGAATGGCTTTCTCATAGTCGTATTGCAACTCTTTGGGAAAGTAAAGTAGCTTTTTAGCGGCTTCTGATTGAGGAGAGAGGCGCTCATTGCGTTTGAGCAGTCTTTTTGCCAGCAATCTCAGGATTTCGGCATATTCAATCCGTTCTCGCTCTTGGTTGAGAGTACTGTAAGCGGGGTTGACTAAGCGAGAGAAGTAGCGGGTAGCTTTAATTTTTTCTTCAGGCGGGCGACCATAGACATCAGGGTGAAGATGCTTAGCGATCGAGAGATAGCGTTTACGAACTTGCTGGGCGGTGGCGGTCACAGGGATCCCAAGGATGGCATAGTAATCCTGAAAGTCGGGTTGATACTGACTTATTCCTCGATTAATTCGCAATGCCCTTGAGATTTGCACTATTACCCCCTACTACTTACTACTGCATTCTGCCGCTATCAATGCCATTTTGAAGGTCGAGCCTTTATGTGATCGAAGTGATGATTATTTTGCTGATATTACATAGTTTCTTGGTCATTGTCTCAGTAATTAGCTAGGGATTAACCGATAATTTTGTATGAGTTCTATCACTATTTGGGGGTGATTGAATGCTATGCCCTAAAGTAACGATTTTTTGTTTGCCGCTACCTGTATTTTGCCTTACAGCATTAAATGTTCATTCGGAATGTTTAATTAAAAATATAGCTTAACTACTGTCCAAACTCAATTCTGGCTTGGTTTATAATTTTGTGGTGATCACTAAGACATTTTCATATTCTGAGTTAAGGGCTCACAGCCTGGGAGAGCCAGGTAAATGCATCTTTAGCAGGAATTTTTCTATACTGCCAACGCATTTGTGGATTTTTTCGT
>JBBRVV010000261.1:0-3809 GCA_038246525.1 Pseudanabaenales cyanobacterium | reverse complement strand
GCTCTTGGTGACTCGATCCTTCGCAAGCTTGAATTGGTCTGGCTTCAACTGATCACCATACAAAGCTTCTACGAGAGTATCAGCACTAACTACAGAACCTTTACGCTCTTCTAAAGCCTTTTGGAGAGCATCGAGCATGGTGCTGTCTTGATATGGTTTGATCAGCTTCATTCCACCACGTCGTCTTGGAGCTTCGCTTTCAGTCTTGACAGCAGGTTGTCTACCTCTTCTCTTTGGAGCTTCAGTTGGATCCGAGGATTCAGATTTGCTGATTGTAGCGGCTGAAGGTACGGATTTTGGTCTACCACCGCGTCTACCTCTAGGCTTTAGTGCCTCTGATTCTTGCTCATCTGATTCTTGCTCATCTGAAGAATTGCTGGAATCAGCTGGAGCGGATTCACTGGTAGTAGCGATCGCTGGCATCTTTAGAGAATTAGGGCTTAAATTCAATGAAGGAGACTGTGCTAATGATGCTTCCAAGGCTTCCACTTGTTTTAGCTTCTGCTGGGCATCTTCAGCAAGTTTAGAAAATTCACCAAAAAGGGTCTGGTACAAGTCTTTCAAGGCATGAACCTGAACCGAAGAACTGGTTTCTGGAGCTTTAATTGAATTGTGGCTGGCGTTGTTAACTGAGATATTTGAATTATTTTCCTGAGCATCTTCATTATTTTCCTGAGCATCTTCGGGGGAAGAGGTTATAGGAGAATCGGAATTAAGATTTTTCTTGGCTGCACCTCTGCCTCTTCTTGGAGCACCAGAAGCTCTTGTAGAATTATTCAAGGAATTACTTGTAGTTGAACGTGTGGTTTGCTTCTTCATATTTTAACTTAGATGTTTGAGTTTTGAATTGTAGAAATTCTTACTTGAGAAATAGTATAGGAGCTTTCTTTCTCAATGTACAGAAGAAAATGGATAATTTCTGAAAGAATTTTCCAAATTCATCTCATTTTCTCCGATTTTTTGTAAAATATTGCACAATTTGTGAATTTAGCCAAAAAAGTGAGTGGGATTTCTAGAGCAAAATATATTTAGGGGGTTTTTTGCGATTTTTTTGGAGACTGCTTGGAATGATCGGAATGAATTGAGTTATCACTTGAGGTATGACCTAAGTTGAGGTGATTAGCGATCGCTGACTCATAAATTTTCTCATTAGCTTTTGCCGACTTAAATAAATCTACGACTTGGTTTGGATAGTCTACGCCCAAATTGATGCCAAAACGTTGTTGCTCTACTGGTAGAAGTTTACTAGGCTCATGTACTTTATTGGAGGGCAAATTATCTAAGACGGGAAGCCAATATTTCACATATTCTCCTTCAGGGTCGTAGTCATGGGACTGCTTGAGAATATTAAAGAATCTGAACCCACGCGCATCATTGCCCACACCTGCCGTATAGTTCCAGTTGCCCCAATTGCTACAGACATCGTAATCAATTAACAGTGACTCAAACCATTCCGCTCCCATGTGCCAATCTATTCCCAGATTTTTAGTCAGAAAGCTGGCTACATTTTGTCGCCCTCGATTAGACATAAATCCTGTGGCAAATAATTCTTTCATGTTGGCATCAACTAGTGGAAATCCAGTTTCGCCCTTTTGCCAAAGGCTAAATCTCTGCCAATCTTGCTGCCAAGGAATCGCGATCCCCCGAAGCCCAGAACTGCGAAATAAGCGATCGCCATGTTTGAAGGCAATAAAACGAAAGTAATCTCGCCAAAGTAATTCAAAAATTAACCAGTAGGTAGAATCATTCGCTACCCGCTCCGCTTCATAACGTTGCACTTCTTGGGCGATTGTTCTTGGGCTAATGCAGCCATGGGCTAACCAAGCGGAAAACTTAGAAGAGTAGTCTGCGCCTAGCATTCCGTTACGAGTTTCTTTATAGCTTTTGAGGTGATCACCTTCAAAGAAATATGACTGTAGGCGTTTTTGCGCTTCGCTCTCTCCACCTTTGAACTTTAATACACCTCTTGGATCGGGGATCACTTGGCTTAGATCATCACCTAAAACTCCTGGGAGTAGATCGGATAATTTGGGAATCTCTCCTATATATATGTGATCTTTTGATTGATTCTGATCTTCAGCAAATTTTTGCCAATTTTCTAAATCTGACGGAATAGTCAAGGGCAGGCGAAGGGAGCATTTCTGTTCTACTTGTTTGCGAAAGCTGGTAAAAACTTCTGGCGTATTCTTAGGCTCGAAGGGCAAATCTTCAGGATGATAGAGCGTATGTCCCCAAAAACTCCGCATTTTTAGGCTCAAATTTGCCAAATTCTGACGTACCGCTTTTTCTACTTGGATCTCTTCAGGCGTTACTTCTTGGTGAAAAAATATCTGATCGATTTGCAACTGGCTAGCGATCGCTGGAATTGCTTCTTCAGGCAGACCAACCCGCACTAGCAGATCTAGACCTAATCCTAGAAAACTCTTGCGTAAATCTGCTACGCTCTCTAGCAAAAATTGTGCCCTAAATTTTCCAGTCTTCGCAAAGCCAAATTTAGTCTCACCAAAATGTCTAGGGTCAAAGCAATAGAAGGGAATAGCGATCGCTTGCTCTTTAATCGCCGTAAATAGAGGCTCATGATCATGGATGCGTAAATCTTGGCGATACCAAATTAGAATGCGTGGGATTGCTTTGGGTTGAATTTCAGTCATTAGAACTAATTATTTGGTTTATTTAGGATAGAAAGAATTTTTAAGAACTGAAGTTCTCAGCTTTTACTAATCAGTTTAACTATTATCGCTTGATGCAGAATAACTTAGGCTTTGGGCCTTGACTAAGACAAAGTCCAACTAACCAATTCCAACTAACAAACTCCCACTAAACTGAGCAAGTAAAAATCGAGATTCATTTTTTTACTATGCAACCCAAAGGAGCTAATATAATTGCTCAAGCTGTAGGAATATCCCTGTTTTATGATTTCTGTTTCTGCCAAATTTGCCTATTTGCGATCTAACGGCAAAGCGGCGCTGATTCCTTTTATTACCGCTGGCGATCCGAACTTAGAAATTACGGCAAAGGCGCTGGAGAAGCTTGATACTAATGGGGCAGACTTGATCGAGTTAGGCATTCCCTACTCTGACCCACTGGCAGATGGACCAGTAATTCAAGCAGCCGCAACTAGAGCATTGGCAAAAGGAACCACCCTAGATCGGGTAATAGAATTAGTGCAAACTGTTAGCCCAAAGCTTAATTCCCCCCTTATTTTATTTTCTTATTATAATCCTATTATCAATCAAGGTATAGAGAAATTTTTGGTAAGGATCTATGAGGCTGGTGCTAGGGGTTTAGTTGTGCCAGATCTGCCTTTAGAAGAAGCTCAAGGACTGCTAGAACCTGCGGCGGCAATTGGGATTGAAGTGATTTTATTAGTTGCTCCCACTAGCCCCTTAGCCAGAATGGAAGCGATCGCGGCAAAGTCCCAAGGCTTTATTTATTTAGTAAGCAGCACGGGGGTGACGGGCGTAAGATCCCAATTGGCAAAAAATGTACAAACTATGATCGAAAGACTTCG
Source organism: Pseudanabaenales cyanobacterium (assembly GCA_038246525.1). Lineage (GTDB taxonomy): Bacteria > Cyanobacteriota > Cyanobacteriia > Pseudanabaenales > Pseudanabaenaceae > JANRLH01. The sequence goes on along the minus strand of JBBRVV010000261.1, from coordinate 298 downwards.
CAGTGTCACGGATAAACCGATTGGCGTAGGATTTGGCATTTCTCAGCCCGAACAAGCAAAGCAGGTAATTGAATGGAATGCCGATGCGGCGATCGTGGGTAGCGCGATGGTGAAACGCTTAGCGGAAGATGGTGGACTAAAGGAAATTGGCGATCTTTGCAGTAGTTTGAAGCGAGCGATTTCCCTATGAGAATCTTGATCTTGGTAGGTTTGGGCTTAGCAGTTTTAGCCTGTCTCCTATTTGAAGCGCAGTTTCGCCAACGTCAAGGCAATGATCTAGAAATTGATCAAGGGGCTT
>JBBRVV010000260.1:0-3816 GCA_038246525.1 Pseudanabaenales cyanobacterium | reverse complement strand
GATTGTGGCGATGGCATTTTGACTGCGATTCATTTGGCGGCTTTAGTTAAACAAAAAGCGGCTTTATCGCAATTGGTATCTGCCAGCTTTACTCCATTCCCTCAGCTATTAAAAAATGTGCGAGTAGAAAGTAAACAGCAGCGATCGCACTGGCAATCCTGCGAAGTATTAATGGGAGAGATAGAGAAGGCAGTTGCAGATTTGGGCAATCAAGGTCGAGTTTTGGTCAGAGCTTCAGGTACAGAGCCATTGATGCGAGTAATGGTGGAAGCAGAAAAGCTAGAAGCGGCGGAATATTGGACAGATCATCTAATTACTATAATTGAGAAGTATCTAATCCAGATTCCGCTCGTAAGTAGGTAATCCTAATTAAACTTAAGACAGTTTCAGACTAGGCAAGGATTCTAGCCAACTGAGTGTTACATTTAATTGGCTGTAGCTACTTAATTGAGAAGTTAAAATAACTAATCAAATAGCTTGCGTAAGCCCTAAAGATAACTAAAGACGACGACAGAGAATCCATTCTAAAGCGATCGCTACTTCTTCTCGGTCAAATACTAATTTCCCTCTAGTCCAGAGCTCAAACCAAGGCGAAGGAGGAAAAGCTTCTGAAGGTAAATTGGCTTTTTCATATTCATACACTGATTCCCTAGATAAAATCTCTAACGGTAATCCCTCCAAACAAGATGTTAATTCTATTTCTGTGAGAAAGAAGGCTTGAGATACCTGTGCTACTTGTCGCTCGGCCTCTGTGGGAATATAATCTGACTGCGTAATAAAAGTATTGAACAGAATCAAGCCATCTTTGGCAACTCCGTCACACATTTTCATCAGAGTGAGTTTCACCTGATCGGGATCGCGAAAATGTGGCAAAATCTCAGCCAAAACTGCAAGTTGATAAGATCCAAATGGTAAGCGCACCAGAGGATTGAGAATATCTGCCTGAATCACTTTAATTGGTAATGACTGGCGATCGCTCAAACTTTGTAGTTGTAAGCTAAAAATTTCAGCTAATTCAATTGCATCAACTTCTAAACCCATTCTTGCCAGGGGCAATGTATTCCTGCCAGATCCTGCTCCCACATCTAAAACTCGACTTCCTGACTCCAATTTATGGGCTACGTCAATCACCTTGGCATTGGGATGTTTACCAAATACCTCGGTTTCCATGGTTTCCAATTTGTCAGCAAAGTGGTCGCTGACAGTCTTCTCATAGAAATTTTTGAGTGAGTTAATTTCGACCGAAATATCTAACTGAGTGCCTATTTGGGGAGGCTTTGCAGGCTGATAACGAATTACCAATTGCGAATGTTGAGAAGCGCTATATCCCTCTTGCAACTTGGTGATAATTTGGTCTGATAAGTCTGTAAGTCGTTCTTCTTTAAATTTGATTCCCAATATTTCAAACATTGAGAGAATTTGTTGCAGGTAGCAAGAAGCTAGAGCAGGTACACAGGGAAGCGTGATTTGCCCCCTAGAATTACCAATACTCTTAATCCGATTGAAAAGTTGTTGCTCGGCTTCCATCAAAGAGAATTATTTAACGTCTGAGCAATTGCTTGACTGTGCCTACCAATTCTTGCGGCTGAAACGGCTTGGAAATATAAGCATCTGCTCCTTGCTTCATCCCCCAATGACGGTCAAAATCTTCTCCTTTGGTAGAGCACATTACTACAGGTACGGTCTTGGTGTTGGGGTCGCTCTTCAGCTTGCGGCAAAGCTCGTAACCATTCATGCGTGGCATTACAATGTCCATCACTACGATGTCAGGACGATAATCTTTAAGCTGATCTAGCGCTTCTACCCCATCGTTTGCGGTAGTTACTTCCAAACCATTGTCTTTGAGCAAGGCGGTAATCATCGCCCTTTGGGGAGGACTGTCTTCAACAACCAGAACGCTACTCATAAATTTTACCAGACAATATTGAGTGAGATTATAGCCTCCAGCTCAGGATTTGATCCAAAAAATCTGAATTCATGACAAAATCCGCCATTACACTGTCAGGATTTAGAACTACAGACAAAATTTAGCTATCGTATCTTGCCGCGATCGCTAATAATTCCTGTTCGCCAAAGGGTTTGCTGAGATATTCTGTAGCTCCAGCGCGGCGTGCTTTTACTCGATCAATAAATTCATCTCTACCCGTCAGCATCACAATCGGCGTATAGGCGAAAGTAGCAGATTTCCGTAGCATGGTGCAAAGCTCATAGCCATTTAGTTCTGGCATTTCTATATCGCAGAAAATCAAACTGGGCTTTAGTTGAAATACTAGACTAAGGGCACGAATGGGATTGGTAATTCCTGTTACTTGATAGCCAAAGTGATGCAGCATATATTCCACGGTACGACAGGTGGTAATACTGTCATCAATGCAGACAATCCGAATATGTGATTTAGTTTGGTTTTGATTTTTAGAGCTAAGCGGAGACAATATAATTTCGCCCTGTGCCCAAGCCTGATTTAGCTGCTGACTGGTCTCAACTAAATTTTTTCCTGTACGACGACTAAGTTGGCGCAGCGAGTTTTTGCCATCTATTTGGGCTAGGTCAAATTTCAGATTTATGGGGTGAATGTGCAATTGAGGGCATTGGTGTGGGGAATAGATTTGGGGATAAAACTGATGCCAAATTTGCCTTTGCTTGATTAAATCGCGCTGATGATCACTGAATCTTACATTCACCAACTGAGGAGAAATGGCGGTAGTTTGTTCAAAGCTAAATATGCCCTGCCCTAGAGGCAGCAGGTCGAATAGCACTTCTAAGATGATCTGTTTAATAATTTGAGCAGCGATCGCGCTAGAGATCAGATTTTTTTCTAGCAAAGTCCAAATTTGACCATATTCGGGCAGATTGTCTAGCCCTGGCGAAAAAGTAGGTAGGTTCGTAATTGCTGGTGCAAGATCGCTAAGATAATCACCTAAACGCGACCTTGGTGATGGAGATTCTGTGGCGTAGGCGATCGCACCATTCACAAAAAAAATCAACCACTGCTCTCCTGCTGCGGATTCAATTAATAGCTCGCCTGTGCGCTGTCCAAATTCAATTAGACCGATTAGACTACTTAGATCGATTTCCCGCAAACTTCCTTGCATAAGCTCTTTCCTGGCACTATTCCTGGCTTTGGTGATGGACGATCATTTTATAGAAAATCAAGGTGATAACTGGGCAGGCGTAGACGAGGTGGGACGGGGCGCAATTTTTGGCATAGTAGTAGCGGCGGCTGTAATCTTACCATCTTCTGCAGCTTTGGTTTTATATTCGGCGGGGGTTAAAGATAGTAAAAAACTATCTGGTTTAAAAAGAACTGAGCTGGATCGCTTGATCCGCCAAGTAGCGATTGATTCTCAAGTAGGTTTAGCCACTGTAGCCGAGATTGCCAGCCTTAATATTTTAGAAGCTAGTTTGTTGGCAATGGAAAGAGCGATCGCTAAATTAAATCCAGTTCCTAGCCACTGCCTGATCGATGGTAATCAGCTTTTACGCTTTCGTGAGTTATCACCTCTGCCCCAGAGTAGTTTGGTAAGGGGAGATAGTCTGAGTCTAGCGATCGCTTCGGCGAGTATTGTGGCGAAAGTATGGCGCGACCAACATATTTGCGAACAGGCAAAACTTTATCCAGGTTACGGCTTAGAGCAAAACAAGGGCTACGGCACTGCTAGGCACATTGCCGCGATTAAAGAATTAGGATTCACCGACCAACATCGTCCGTTTAAAATTTCTGCACTTGCTCAAGACGATTGATTTAAATCCACCAAACCATGTTGGAGCGCATAGCGGACTAACTCAGTGCGGCTGCCTGTGCCAGTTTTGCCAAAT
>JBBRVV010000259.1:0-3821 GCA_038246525.1 Pseudanabaenales cyanobacterium | reverse complement strand
GGTATTGCACTAGCTTTTATGCCTGAGACGCTTTAATAAGTTCATTGAACATTGACTCAGTCCCACCAACTTTCGCATGAAAAAGTAGCGTTGCGTAGCTCTTTGATACCTTAGCAGATTCTTCCATAAATTTGGAAATCTCAATCTGACGATAATTTGCCCGCCTTCTATTTTCTGTGCTTCTCTTCTTCTCAAACTTACGAACATTGCCAATATAAGCACCTACATTTCCAAGGCTGCCACCATAAAAACTGAGTACCCCATCTTCAGCAGTAGCATTTTTAAGTTGTTCTTCAGCATTTGCATTAGATTGCTCAAAAATCTTTAATAGCATTACTGTTCTAAATTGGCTCTGTGCGATTATAGAATTTAACCGCTCTTTTTTCTGTGGCTCAACATCTCCTTGATTGATCAGATCAATTGCCGAGCGCAAGAGTTGCTCTTCAACTTGTAAAGTTTGCAAGAATGTATCAAAATCAAAGCTTGGCAGCCCTTGACTACCTTGCTCCTTTACCTTTTTTAGTTCGTTGAGTTTTCCTAAAACATTTTCACCCTGTGTTGTACTCTCCTCATACATCCATTCACTATACTGCGGACTCTTATATACTCCTGTAATTAATCCATCAAGCTCAATGCCATGATTGAATTGAGCATTTTCAACAAGATCCATCAATTTAGAGCGATCAACTTGTTTAATAAGATCCTTTCTTTGATTAAGAACTTCTAGAATTCGCCTAGATTTGATCAAATAAATATCACTGCTGGGATCAATTTTTTTTAGTTCTTCCATCAATCCATTAACAATTTCTGGACTACTCAATGAATTTCTAACCATCTTAAATATAGATTCAAACTCATTAAGATTTATTCTCATTCTTTGGACAGCCGTCTGAATCTTTGCTGCTGTACCATTAGGAATAGATTTCTGAAACTCCTCATGGGATAGCACTTCTTGAAAAGTTTTTTCATACAAATTAACTTCTGGACTCAGCTTTTCAAGAATTCCAGATTCTACAAGGTGCTTTATTTTTTCTTGATACTGCCCTGATATACCTGCTAATTCTTGTAGTTGATCGGGAGAAATTTGTCCAAATTCCTGAATACGTCCTTCAAGCTCACTGTTCTTCTTGTTTACTGCTGGTAAAAGTCGAAGTGTTTGAATAATGTATTTAACTTTAGCAACTGTGCGACTGTCAGTAATATTTACTAGGCGTTTTTCTAGCTTATTAAGATTTGATTCATTGATATCTGATGGATTACTAGCTAATTGCCTAGCCTCCTCTTTGAGTTGTTCTGCCGCCTTACCCTGTTTACTCCTATGATATAGGTTGCCTTTCATCTTATCTCCTAGACTCAGAGCTTGCGGTGGTTCAACAATATTCGCTACTCTTGGATCTGTTCCAGATGTTTGATCATTGTGCATGTTAGTTGTTGAGACTCGTAATGTGAGCATCTCGCCAAAGTCATCTGTGGCTCCCATGTGACCATGGAATGACTGATCTATCAATCCTTTTTCGGTTTTTCTTTCTCCATTTTCCCCTTTGGCGACTGCTTCGACCTCAACTTGCTTAGATGCAGGTCCGTACATTTGGAAGTACCACAATGCGCCTTTAACATTTTGATCAACAGTATTTGTGAATGGTTCGGACTTGTCTGACAACTCATTCAACTTGTGAATAAATTTTTCTTCGGCTTGAGCGCTAATTTTTTGCTGATTCTCAAGGAGATATTCTTCTCCCATCTCGTCAAGATAATATTCTTTGAGTGTATCTAATTCTTTTTTGTATAGCTCTGCATTAGTTTTAACATCCATGATCAAAGCCCAATTTTGTTGCATAGCTTTATTACCTTCCCCACTACGGTTAAAGTTCTCAAGCGTTACAAAATCTGCTCCACTCTTGGCCACTACACCTGCAAAGTGATATTCAAAGTCCTCTTTCCCAAGCCGATCTAGTAGATTTAATGTTGTTAACATTTCCCCGACTTCAGGCGAAGCAAATTGATTAATACCTAGCTCTTTCGCCTTCGATTTAGAAAACTGACTCTTTAGCTGCTCAGCGCGCCCGATAGGATCTTTAGATTGAATACCTTCTTTAGAGGCACCCTGATTCGTGACTGGAGTAAAGTTAGTTGACGATTGTTTACCTGATGTAATGAGATGAGCCATCTCAATACAAGTATCAACAAAGACTGCCGCATTATTAACCGCACCACTATCACCGCTATTCTGCTGTCCATTGCTAGCTATTGGTTTTATGCCAATTAGCAACTCTCCAAATACCGAAAGTGTCTTTCCAGTTGGAACCAGTTTTGCTACAGAGGTCTGCGCCTCCATAATTTTCTGACTATCTTTTAATAATTTAGGATTTGAGTAAAAATCTTTCGTCTGAGATATATTTGGTACTGCCATTTGATTATCGTCTGAGACTCTAAGTCCTACATTTTTTTTTGCCTCAGCTTTGTAGTTAAATTTCCCTGTTTTATTATCAACAATAAGTTCATTAACTGATGTGTTAACTTGCTTTTCTGAAGAGGTTGATTCATAAGGTGATACAACCGTAAAACGCTGAATTGTAGAAGGTGCTTTTTGCACAGGGAAAGAAGCTCGACGCTGCACCGCACTAATATTCTGCTGAACAACGTGAGTCAACTCATGGGCAATTAATTCCTGTCCACCTCGACTACTCGGTTCATATGCTCCCTGCCGAAAGAATACATCTTGACCCGTCGTAAATGCTTTTGCTTGAATTGATTTATTTAACTGGTCAGACTGAGAATCCGTATGTACCTTTACCCCACTAAAGTCTGCTCCCATAGCCTGTCCCATCTTCGCTTGCAGACTAGGATCTAGCGACTGACCACTGCCTCGCGCACTTTGAATCGATGACTCTAAATCTGCTGACGCTTCACCACCGCCAAGGTTTTCGCGTCTCTGTACTAGAGATTTCATTTGCAATTCATCCTCTTCCTCCATCGACTCTTCTCGTTGGATTGTAGAGATCGCTGGTTTCATTTGCAGTTCATCTTCCTCTTCCATCGACTCTCGTTGCACAGAGCTATCCTGCGGTGATGAATTAATCTGCTGAACCACCATTGCGGCAGTATTATCAGCCTCCTTCTCATACTTATCGTTTGGCTCACCGATATTAAGCTTTGCTTGGATTGGCATACGCATAGAAGGAAAAGCTTTCCTGCGAATCGGTGTAGCCGAAGGTTCAGGTTTTGGTGTAGCAATCAACTTTGCTAATAGATTTTCTGATGAAGCAAGTCTAGCTTGGACAGAAACGCCGTCAGTTACTTTGTCATCTTGATCTGAGTCTGCCTGAATCGGGGCAAAAGGTCTAGTTTGCAGATTTAAGGTTGTAGGATTTGCGGAAGTTCCAGACCGAGAAGACTTTACGTTAGTGTGCTTCATAATTAGGAACCCCTAAATTTGCTTCAAGAAAAACTACTTAATATTTGCTTGCGATTATTCTCGCACAATTAATTATGATTCACACTTCTGACTTCAAACATTTTGATTCTAACGACAGTTTTGATTATTTACTGAGCCATCTTGCAAAGTAGTGTTACATAGCTTCGTATTTACTAGGTTTGTATTAATCAGTGATGCATTTTCCAGATCCGTATCAACTAAATTTGCTTCGCTGAGATTAGCTTTGTCAAGATTGGCAAAGCTTAACTTGGCATTAGTCAGATTGGCTCTGAGTAAACTTGCCCCATCGAGATCGACAAATTGACGTACTGAAGTAAACACATCGACATTGCCATCAGCGTATGTGTCAGTCAAGTTAGCCTCTTGGAGATTGCCTTGACGAAAG
>JBBRVV010000258.1:0-3826 GCA_038246525.1 Pseudanabaenales cyanobacterium | reverse complement strand
TACCAGCAATAAATCAATCCGCTTAGACAATATTTCGGTTGGGCAATTGAGCAATAATTATTCAGCATATTATCACTAATAAATCTTTTAGATATAGACAAGCGATGCGCTTACTCTTGGTCGATGACGAAGTGGAACTAACTACCCCACTCCAACGCCTACTTACGGTTCAGGGCTATAGTGTGGACATTGCCGAAGACGGCGATCGCGGCTGGGAATTTGCCCAACAAGGGGGCTATGATCTATTGATCCTGGATTGGATGATGCCCAAACGCTCTGGAGTAGAGATTTGTCGGGCTTTGCGCCAAAAAGGAGATAGTACGCCCGTGCTATTTCTTACCGCTAAAGATACCCTCGATGATCGGGTGACAGGACTAGATGGTGGTGCCGATGATTACTTGGTCAAACCCTTTGAATTGCGGGAATTACTTGCCCGAATTAGAGCCTTACTGCGGCGATCGCCCCCCAATACCAAGCTTACTTATCAAAATCTAGAGATGGTCTTAGAGTTGGACTGTGCCAATCAAGTCGCCTACTGCCAAGGAAAATCTATTCCCCTTTCCGACAAAGAGGCAAAACTACTGGCTTATTTAATGCGTCATCCACAACAACTTTTGACCCATGAGCAGATTCAGGCTTATCTTTGGGCAGGAGAAGAAGTGCCACCCAGTAATGCCCTGGTTGCGCAGATCAGACTTTTAAGGCGAAAAATTGATCCAAGCGATCGCTCGTTAATCGCTACGGTGTATGGTAAAGGCTACAGGTTTGGCTAATCAGGATAAAAATTATGGCGGCGAAAAAGACCACACTTATTTTCCAGTTCAAAATTATACTACTTGATTCTTCTCCCAAGATTTGGCGCAGAATCCAACTGCTCGAAACCGCTACCTTTTGGGATCTACATATCGCTATTCAAGAAGCAATGGGATGGCAGAATTATCACTTACATCAGTTTGAACTGGCGCAGCCGAATACTTTAGGGTTACTCAGGGTTGGGATGATCGAGCTTGATGAAGAACCTAGCCCCGAGGGCGGAGAAGCAACAAGTTGGGAAACTCTGATTGCAGCTTACTTTACCCGACCTGGGATCACTTCTACTTATGAATACGATTTTGGCGACGGCTGGGAACATGAAGTTTTGCTAGATGGAATTTTTATCAAAGAAGGAAACAAAAAGTATCCCACCTGTATAGCAGGAGAGCGAGCTTGCCCACCTGAAGATTGCGGCGGTATTTGGGGTTTCTATAATTTGTTAGAGATTTTGCGCACTCCTAGCCACGAGGAATATGACGAAATGACCGAATGGATTAAAGATTATGGGACGAAAAATCAACCTTATGGTCCCGAATTTTTTGATTCTACTAAAGTAAAGTTCAGTGATCCCAAGAAGTCTCTAGAGGTAGCCTTGAGTTATCTCAAGTCTTTGTGATTACTTTATAAGTTTCTAAAGAATAAATTTTTAAGGTTTAAGCCCCAACTTAATTTTGATTTGCCTGACAAAGGCACCCAATTTTTGTGCAAATCCAGGCACAGGACGCACCGCCAATTTGATTTCTTCATCCGCAAATTCCCGCATTTGATGACCATACTCGAAGCGATCGCCAAACTTGCTCAGCTTGGGATAGAGGCGTAATGCTCCTTTTTTTAACTCTTCCTCTTGCTGAAAAATCGCGCCATCAATTTGGCTAGACCGCTCTACCGCCAAAGAACCAGCAGGCAACCAGCGTGGATCGTCTTGAACCCGAACAAAAATGTTGAAGACGGGCATTCCCGCTTGCTTCATCTCCTCATATTTCTGGTTTGCTTCTTTGCGTTTAACCTTACTTACTTTTGCTTTTTGCTCTTGAGGCAGTTCTTTACCAAATCCATTAGGCTTATTCATATATTCTGTTGAAAGGTGAATTAAATGATTTTTATTATTTACAAAAGTTTACACGAATCCAGCAATCAATTACAGGCTTGAGGTATTTTTAAGTTGAGTGAGCGCGATCACAAAAATATGGATGACTTGGTAGAGAAATGGCAAGATCAAGTTAACCAACGTCAGATAGAGCGACTACTAACAGTACAAACTCGGCAACGCTGGCTAGTAAATACTCTTGTCTGGCTGACAGTGGGCACTGCTTCAATCTGGCGTTTGCATGAAGATATTGCCCTTTGGCAAGAATTTTTCACTTGGTCGGCAGTCCGCATTAGCCTCCAAAACAATCGTTTAGCTTTCTTAGGTTTAGGGCTATGTTTATCCATGACGCTCTCTACATTGGTTTGGCAAAGTTGGCAGATTCTTTGGGGAGTCGGCAAGTCCGAACATCGGCAATTACGCAAAGAGGTGGCAGAAATTTTGGCTACAGGCGAAAATCATCCACTTTGGCGATCGGTAGTTGCCGAGAGGGTTTAGGATTTAAGATTCAAATATTATAAAATTATATGAAACTCTCTTTTTTACAGTCCCAATACTTACAAAACATAATCAGATTTAGCAAAATCAAGCCCGCTAAGATCAAACTTTTACCCTACGCATTATTGGGAATTGGTGTATTTAGCTTCGCGCCGAGTTCTGAGTTGCATCCTTACTTACAAATTTATATAACTTTATTTGAGCTAAAACTTGGGATACTTCTAATATATTTGGCAACTACTAAGCTGGCGAAATTAGAGCAAAGAGATTAAATTCCAAGCTGCTTATCTGTTTAAATTTGTTGATCATTCCTAGGTCAAAGCTTGTAAATCAAATCAATAATCAAGAGAGGCTATAGTGATGAAGATTAGAATCAACGCAGTAATTTTGTGCTTTTTCCTAGGCGCATTTGGCGCACATAAATTTTACTTAAACCAAAATGGCTGGGGTCTGATCTACTTGGTTACTTGCTGGACGGGTATTCCCGCGATCGCCGCATTTATTGAATTTATTATGTTACTGCTGATGTCTGACCAAGATTTTAATCGTCAGTTTAATGGTGGTGCATCCCAACCCTCATTTTCCGCCCAAGATTCTACGGCTGCCCTCTCAGATTTAAAGAAACTATATAATGAAGGGGTGATTACAGTAGAAGAGTACGAGGAAAAACGGAAAAAATTGCTGAAAAATATCTAAATTAGTTAGCCACACAGATTTTAATTTATTCGTTACCTAGATTAGTTACCCAGCCATGAATCATGTCTCAACCTTCTTGGTTTGATCGAACGCCCCAATGGGTATGGTGTTCTTGTATCCCTGTGCTAGGCGGCGGCGCGATCGCTTATGCTGGTTCACGCACAAATTCCAAAGTTTGGATCGGCATTGGTGCAGCCTTCGTGGCGGCGGCGATACTTTACTCAAATCCCCTTATTTGGGTGGCTCAGATTGGTACAGCTTTCCTGCTTAAACGTGAATACTTAATTAGGACTTTCCCAAAAAATCATCTTCTACCTGACGATCCGAAACTTCTGGCAGCGATCGCGCTCCACCGTCCCAAAGTCGATATCAATACTTGTTCTAAAAATGATCTGGTAAATATCCTAGGCTTGCCGATCGTCTATGCGAATGATATTGCTTCCCTGAAGGCTGAGGGATTTATCTTTACCAGCATCGAAGATCTACACGACATTCTTGAAATTCCCAACTCTACCTTAAGTAGAATCGCGCCAATTGTAGCTTTTAGCTATGACTATCGCCAAGAGGCAGGCTATTCCTGGAAACGGTTCAATTCTATGTCGGCTGAAGATTTGATAATCTTGGGGCTAGAGCAAAAAGTAGCCTTAGCGATTGCCGCGGAGCGAGAAAATCGAGGCGAATTCAAATCAGTGATGGACATCAAAAAACGCACAGGCATTCCCTTCCGCGCTT
>JBBRVV010000257.1:0-3829 GCA_038246525.1 Pseudanabaenales cyanobacterium | reverse complement strand
GGCTAGATTATCAAATTGTCCAAGTTGATATAAGTGCAGGTGATCAGTTTAAGCCTGATTTTTTGAAAATTGCGCCGAATAATCGAATGCCCGCAATTATTGATCATGCCCCCAAGGATGGTGGTGAAGCGATTTCGGTATTTGAATCTGGGGCAATCTTAGTTTATTTAGCAGAAAAGACAGGGAAATTTTTGGCAAGTGAGAATGTACGCGATCGCAAAACCACTTTGGAATGGCTCTTTTGGCAAATGGGTGGATTAGGACCAATGGCAGGACAGAATCATCACTTTGTCCAATATGCGCCCGAAAAAATTCCCTATGCGATCAATCGCTATGTTGCAGAAACTAATCGACTATACGGAGTATTGAATCGACGTTTGCAAGACCGCGAATTTTTGGCAGATAATTACTCGATCGCCGATATGGCTTGTTATCCTTGGATTGTACTCCACGAACGTCAACTTCAAAACCTGGCAGATTTCCCTAATTTACGACGATGGTTTAATACTATTGCCGAGCGTCCTGCGGTAATTCGTGCCTATGAGCAGGGAAAATTCAAAACTAGCCCTACTGTGACTGAAGAGAGCAAAAAGATTCTATTTGGACAAACTGCCAGCACCTTAAACAAAGCCCATGAAGCTAAAACTTAAATCTTTTCTTACTGAAAGGTAATTTGAATTGCGAATTGGTTTCCCCGACTGTGCTTGATTGTTTAAATTGACAAAACTATCTCTCTATCGTTCAACTTTATTTTGCTCTTTATATCTGCTGGCACATCATTCTTTGGACAGATTATTTTTGGTTCCAGTTGATTTATAGTTGGTCAAAATTCACAATCCTTACAAAATCACCATATCCATACTTTTTCAACTGCTTTTATTCAAAATTCAAGATATTCAGAACATACGACATTAAGCAATTTGGAGATAGATAGTGACCGAACAAGTGATAACTCAATTAACTGAATCTCAACAAGATCTCAATTCAAAATCTAGTTCACCTGAATCAAACTCTAATCTTGCCATTACCGCCTATGGGAAAGCCAGATCCACCATAAAAGAATCTCCTCTGAACTCAGAAGAATTACGAAAAACCCATGCCTACTGGAGAGCCTGTAACTATTTGGCTGCGGGCATGATCTATTTATGGGATAACCCTTTATTAAAAGAACCACTTAAGCCTGAACAGATTAAGAAACGGCTTTTAGGGCATTGGGGAACTAGCCCTGGCTTGGCTTTCTGCTACATCCATCTAAACCGCTTAATCAAAAAATACGACTTAGACCTGATCTTCATGGCGGGACCAGGGCATGGAGCACCTGGTGTGCTTGCGCCTGTTTACCTAGAAGGAACTTACGCTGAAGTCTATCCCGACAAAACTGAAGACGAAGAAGGAATGCGGGCATTTTTCAAACAATTCTCGTTTCCTGGTGGAATTGGCAGTCACTGTACCCCAGAAACGCCTGGCTCAATTCATGAGGGTGGAGAGCTTGGCTATAGTATTTCCCATGCCTATGGTGCGGTTTTTGATAATCCAGACTTAATCGCCGCAGTGGTAGTTGGAGACGGTGAATCAGAAACGGGTCCTTTAGCAACTTCTTGGCATGGCAACAAGTTTATCAATCCCATTCGCGATGGTGCAATTTTGCCGATTCTGCATTTGAATGGCTACAAAATTAATAATCCTAGCTTATTCGCGCGGATCAGCCACGAAGAATTAGAGAATTTATTCAAAGGTTATGGCTATACTCCTTACTTTGTTGAGGGTTCAGAGCATGAATCTATGCACCAAGCGATGGCTGCTACAATTGAGCATTGCATTCTAGAGATTAGAAAGATTCAACAGGAAGCTCGAAATTCTGGAATTGCAAGCCGTGCTAGATTTCCTGTAATTATTCTGCGCTCCCCTAAGGGCTGGACTGGCCCAGCAGAAGTAGATGGGCATAAAGTAGAAGGCTTCTGGCGATCGCATCAAGTTCCTTTAACTCTGGTGCAAAAGAATCCTGAACATCTAAAACAGTTAGAAACCTGGTTACGCAGCTACAAGCCAGAAGAATTATTTGATGCTAATGGAACCCTAATCCCTGAGCTGAAAGAACTCGCTCCCCAAGGGAAAAGACGAATGAGTGCCAATCCCCACGCAAATGGCGGAGTATTAAAGCGAGCATTACGTTTACCCGACTTCCGCAACTATGCTATAACCTTAGAAAAACACGGACAGATTCAAGCAGAAAATACTCAGCCTTTGGGGCAATTCTTACGCGACGTAATGAAGCTAAATCTCACTAGCTTTCGGGTGTTTGGTCCAGATGAAACAACCTCGAACAAGCTTGATGCAATTTACGAAGTTAGCAAAAAGTTTTGGAATGCTGAGTTTTTCCCTGAAGACCAAGATGGTGGAGAACTTGCCACTGATGGGCGAGTAATTGAGATGTTGAGCGAACATACCCTCGAAGGAATGCTGGAAGGTTATCTGCTGACTGGACGACATGGTTTCTTCTCGACCTATGAAGCATTTGTGCATATTATTGATTCCATGTTCAATCAACACGCAAAATGGTTAGACATCTGTAATCATATATCTTGGCGAGAAGAAATTGCTTCTTTAAATCTCCTGATTACTTCTACGGTGTGGCGACAAGACCACAATGGCTTTACCCATCAAGATCCTGGCTTCTTAGATGTAGTCGTTAATAAGAGCGCAAATGTTACCCGCATCTATCTTCCACCTGATGTGAATTGTCTTCTTTCTGTAGCTGACCACTGTTTGCAAAGTGTAAACTATGTGAATGTAATTGTCTCTGATAAGCAAATGCACCTGCAATATCTGAGTATAGAGGAAGCGATCGCTCACTGTACTAAAGGGATTGGTATTTGGGATTGGGCGAGTAATGATCAAGGAGTTGAGCCTGATTTAGTGCTTGCTTGTGCAGGTGATATTCCGACCCAAGAAGCTTTGGCTGCTACAGCCTTACTGAGAGCAGAATTCCCTGAGCTAAAGATTCGCTTCATCAATGTGGTTGATCTATTCAAGTTGCAACCAAATTCTGAACATCCCCACGGACTTTCTGATCCTGATTTTGATAGTCTATTTACTTTAGACAAACCGATTATCTTTAATTTTCATGGCTATCCTTCGCTAGTACATCGTCTTGCTTATCGCCGCACTAATCATCCTAATCTTCACGTTCGAGGCTACAAGGAGAAGGGAAACATTAATACACCTTTAGAACTAGCCATCAATAATGAGATAGATCGATTTAGCTTGGCAATTGATTCGATTGAGCGGATTCCCCATCTGAAGGTGGCTGGTGCTCATGCCAAAGAAAAATTTCGAGATTTTCAGATTGAAGCCCGTCAGTATGCCCATGAGTATGGAATTGACAAGCCAGAATTTACAAACTGGATCTGGACAAGTTAAGCTTTTACCGTAATTGCTTGACTACGCCCAGGGGAAAGCATAGGGATGCCTGGAAATGATTTGATCTGTATCGCAGGCTTCGTTCGGCAAGTTGGACAGTTCTGACTTTAGAAAATTAACCGCGCAGTAATCTAATTTGTGCCAAGGTAAAAATCACAGGAATAATCCTGCCATAGTTAACCGAAATTGCCCGCCAGCCCAAATCAGCCAAAAATATGCCCCATAGCGTAGGTGTGATTACTGAAAAAGCCGTGCGAGCAATACCATAACGTGCCGCCGTAGTTGCCAATCCCTGTTTAGCGAAATAAGTACCAAAATATGCCTGAATTCTAGTGGCGATCGCGTTACCACCAATTTTTAGCGCTTCTTTTCCTGCTTGGTAAGTAGCTAAATTCCAAGCCAGTTGCCT
>JBBRVV010000256.1:0-3832 GCA_038246525.1 Pseudanabaenales cyanobacterium | reverse complement strand
TCTACTTGCCTATAAACCCTCTTCCCAAAATCATCGTGTGCCTGGCTACGAAGTAGGGAATGATGACACACCTACGATTTATCGCTCGGAAGATTTCACCGATTCTAGTTCCAAAGCTGAATTGATTTGGGCTGCTTACCGTCAAATATTTAGCGAACACGTTATTTTAGACAGCAATCGTCAAACCTTTTTAGAATCTCAACTGAATAACTCGATGATCTCGGTGCGTGATTTCTTGAGTGGCTTAGGCAAATCTGAGACTTTCTATCGCTTGGTGGTGGAATCGAATTCTAATTACCGCATTGTCGAAATCTGTCTCAAGCGATTTCTGGGACGCTCTCCTTACAACGAACAGGAGAAGATTGCTTGGTCGATCGCGATCGCGCAAACGGGAATTGGTGGTTTTGTGGATGCCCTATTGGATAGCGAAGAGTATTTACAAAACTTCGGTGAGAATACAGTTCCTTTCCAACGGCGGCGAATGAAAGAACGTCCTTTTAATCTGGTTACGCCGCGATACAACGATTATTGGCGCGATCGCGAAGCTGAGTCAAATCTGAAGCAGGGAGATATTCGCAACTTCTTGAATCTAGCCCGTGAAATCAAACCATTTATGATCAAGCCCGTAACTGTGAATCTTACCAATATTAAGATTCCTGACATGACTCGTAAATCTAGCGATCCTGTTCCAGCTTCGGTGCGAGCTTCTTTCCGTTTTCCTGTACGCTAATTAAAACCTATTAAAAATCTGGAGAAATCTATTTATGGCAACTGCAATTTTACCTTTAATGACCGTCAAACCTTCTTCTCAAAACCAGCGGGTAATCAGCTTTGGCTTTGCTGATGAAGATGAAGATAGTCCCAGAATCTATTGCACTGAGAATATTTCCGATCCTAGCGATCGCCAAGAGTTGATCTGGGCTGCCTATCGCCAAGTATTCAGCGAACACGTAATTTTGCAGAGCAATCGCCAGACCTTTTTGGAATCTCAAATTAACTTTGGCATGATTTCGGTCAAAGACTTCATTCGGGGCTTGGCTAGGTCTGAGACTTTTTATCACATGGTGGTAGAGCCAAATTCTAACTACCGCGTGGTGGAAGTTTGTCTCAAGCGGTTGCTCGGTCGCGCTCCTTACAACAAAATGGAAGAGATTACCTGGTCGATTGTGATTGCCCAAAAGGGGATCGGTGGTTTTGTCGATGCGTTGCTCGATGGTGAAGAGTATCAAACTAATTTTGGTGACAATACCGTTCCGTTTCAGCGTAAGCGCATGGGTAGAGGTGAACAGGGTCGTCCTTTCAATCTGGTAACTCCACGTTATGACGAAGATCATCGCGATCGCGCCGAAATCACTAAGTACGATTGGCAATTCACTTTACAAAAGTACTTCACCAAAAAAGAGCAAGATCGTCGTTTACCCGAAGGAGATCCAAGAAGATTCAGAGTGATTGCTCAAAGTATTGCGCCCAAGGGAAATTATGCGCAAAAATTGCGAGCCTCTGACATTCCTGATTATCTGGCAGCCGTACCTAATCGCAATCGCCGTTAATTAAATCCAAAACTGGAGTAGTTTGATCCTGCTCCTTTTCTTTTAGCTAAAATTCCAAAAAACTCACTCAAACAATTAAAGGAAAATCATAAATATGTCAACAGTTACCTTAGAATCTGCTCGCAATATCTTCTCTTCCACTCAAATCGCCAATACAGTTACCGATACCACCACAGCTTTTGATAAGCTCAGTATTGATGATCAATTAGCGTTACTCTGGTTTGCCTATACCGAAATGGGAATCACGATCACACCAGCCGCTCCTGGAGTTGCAAGTATGGCTTTGGCAGAACCAATTTTGAATGAAATCAAAAATATGCAGCCTAAAGCTCAATCCCAAGCGATGTTTGATCTGGCTAGCAATGCGGATACTTCGATTGGTCGAGCCTATTCTAGTTTTCGCGTAAACACCAAGTTGGGATTCTGGTTTGAGCTTGGGCAAATGATGAAACAGGGTTTAGTTGCGCCAATTCCGACTGGTTACCAAATGAGTGCCAATGGAGTTGCTGTACTCGAAACAATAAAACAACTTGACCAAGGGCAACAGATTACGGTTCTGCGCAATACAGTAGTCAACATGGGCTACGATCGCTCCTCCGCAGAAGACTATGCGAAGCGTGAAGCACCCGAAAGCACGCCAACATCTTTATCAGAGCGGGTTCAAGCCAAGATTGAAGGGGTGAATAACTACACGGTACTTACCTATATCGATTGCATGAATGCCTTTGACTTTACACCTGCCTCTAATCTATTTGCCGTAAATGGTGCTTTGCAACCGCCATTCCAAAAACCAATTGTTGGTAATGCTGCAATTCTCACCTATATGCGGGAAGAATGTGTGGGACTAAAAATGTTGCCAGAGCGTGGAGTTGCCGAAATAATCGAAGATGGCTTTACTCAAGTTAAGGTGACAGGCAAAGTGCAAACCCCATGGTTTGGTGCAGCAGTAGGGATGAATATCTCTTGGCGTTTCTTACTCGATCCCCAAGGTAAAATCTTCTTTGTGGCGATCGATCTGCTGGCTTCTCCTAAGGAATTAATGAATTTGACCAGAGGCTAGAATTTCCTTTGTATCTTGGCTTCGATCCTGGAAAAGATAAATGTGGCTTGGCGGTGGTAAATTCTGATCGCCAAGTTTTTTATCATGCTGTTATTCCTGCCGATCAAGCGATCGCTTCCATTCAGTCCTTATCTAAAAAGTATGCAATCTCTTTACTGGTAATTGGCGATCGCACTACTTCTAAAGCTTGGCAAAAGCAATTGAAAACTCACATTCCTTATCTTTCTTTAGCTATGGTAGATGAAAGTTATAGTTCTCAACTTGCTAAACAGCGCTACTGGCAAATCTATCCGCCCCAGGGCTTGCAGCGATTAATTCCCGCAGGAATGCGCATTCCACCTAGAGCAGTAGATGACATCGTGGCAATTATTTTGGTAGAACGCTACTTATCCAACCATTCAACCAGTACACCTTTTCAGAATGGGCTGGGCTAAAGACGATTATTCAGGTTGTTGGCTATCGTCACTTACTCAAAGGAAATCAAATCTATGTTAAAAAATCTCATGTCCGCTATTACATTCTTAATTTTGAGCCTAGACCGCCACAGCAATTTCTTGTCCTAAAGATTCCAAGACTAAGTCACCTAAATCCTTGATAAATCCAGGATGTACATTCAATGCAGGTACACGATCAAAGTGATGAATGCCCACAGATTCAGCTACTTCGCGATATTCAATATCGATTTCCTGCAAGGTTTCAATATGTTCTGAGACAAAACTAATTGGTACAACTAATAGATAGTCAATTCCACGTTTCCCCAACTTAGCGATCGCTTCTTCAGTATAAGGTTGTAGCCATTCCACGGGTCCAACTCGGCTTTGATATGCCAACAGGTGAGCGTTGTAACAGCCAAAATCTCGGCGCAGACTTTGCATAATTGCATCTACACAATTTTCGATCTCTAGCTGATAGGGATCGCCATATTCGCTTACATACTTTTTCGGTACACCATGAGCACTAAAGAAAATATAAACTTGATCGGGTGAATCAGCAGATTTCACTTTGGCATCAATCAATTCCGCCATTGCCCGCACATATCCAGGGCGAACGCACCAAGAACGAATATCAACTCTCTCGATTTTTTTTAACTCAGGATCTTGCTTCCACAACTTATCTAGCAACTTCAAGCTAGAGCCAGTGGTACTAATAGAAAATTGTGGATATAGCGGCAAAACCACTAATTTTGTAATCTTATCTAATTTGATTTGCGCTACTGCTTGCT
>JBBRVV010000255.1:0-3833 GCA_038246525.1 Pseudanabaenales cyanobacterium | reverse complement strand
GCTGCAAGTAGGCAAGGAATCATCAATACGCCGAACCAACCAATATAAATACGGTTCTCGGTTGAGGTGATCCACTGGCAAAATTGCTCCCACAGTGATGCGCTTTCGCGTCTTTGTACTGCAGTTGTCATTGTTATAATTGGGGTTTTGTGATAAAAATTTTTGCAAACTTAGTTCGCTCTTACAATATATGACAATTTGTTAAGCTTTGTCAATGGTTACGGGGATCAAGTCTCAGACAATAGTTACAGAAGATTTCTTTAGGATTTTTTCTGATTATATTGATCAATTTTGGCTGTTTCTTATTTGTGTAACGAAACTACACTACTTGAAAATTCTGATCTTTTTTTAGTTGATTTGAGTTGAGTTGTCTTGCCCATTCAGTTAGCGATGAATTTGTCAAGTCTTGATAGTCAGGCTCATACAAAATTGCTAAATAGCCATTAGGCTGTTTGACCACTAGGGCGGTGTATTCAGATCCCCTGAGAATTGTGTGACTAAAGCCTTCAAGTTGCAATGAAGAAGCCAAAAGCGATCGCACACCTAACACCTGGAAAATAGTTTGCACCCAAGCGATCGTGTGGGTTCCGGTAACTCGAAGAAAATATTCTCTTGGCAGCCCACTTAAGTCAAAGGTCGCCGCACTTAAGATCGCTGCTTGGTATTCTTGGTTAGCGGGATTCAATTCGTACATCTAGCAGTCGGGTGATTATACTTTTGACAAACTTTTGGTGCTAACTTCGGCGGCACATTCATACAGTCGCATCAGTTGACTGCGAGAAGGCAGATCTGCGGTTCCTCTGGCAATGTCGAATGCTCGATTATAGTCGCCGATCGCGCCGAAGCCACCTGTAACCGCTGCCACTAAGGTAGGACGTTCGGATTTGCGTTCAGCTTGGATCGCAATTTCATAGGCTTGATCGAGGGTTTGCATCGCACGGTTATTTTGACCGATTTGGTCAAATGTCTCAGCGATCGCGATTAGGGCAACCACTTTATCTGCGGTTTCTTCACTGCGAAGTGCAAGCGTAATTCCCTGTTTTAATAGTTCAACTGCTTTGGTTGTCTGTCCTAATTTGCGGTAGGTTTTGGCAACTTTGCTGAAACCCTGGGTGGTTTTTGCTGCATCTTCTAAACTAGAAAAAATTTCTAGGCTGCGCTGATTGTTCAGTTCACCTTGCTTAATTTGGTTGTCTTCAATTTGCAGATCAGCAATTGCCGATAGTTGCAGGGCTTTGGTGTAGGAGTCGGGCATCTTCTCAACCACGCTAATTGCCGCGTCTAGGTTTTTCACACTTAGATAGGCTGAGGCAAGGTATTCGTAAGCGATCGCTTCAATTAAATTCGACTCTTTGTCCAAGGATTTTAGGGCAGTATCAACGGTTTCATTTGCCACTTCGGTTTTCCCTTGTCTGGCATAACTGGCAGCAATTTCTAACTGGATTCTGGCGGCGGCAGCAGGATTACTAAAAGTTTTAGTGAAATCAAGATCTTGATTGAGAATTTCTTGGCTGCGATCAGTAAATTCAGGAATCTGACTATATATATGTGCAGCTTCAACTAAAATTCGACCTTTTGCATATTTATCATCTAAAGAGTTCGCCGTTGTCAGAATTTGATCAAGTAACTCAATCGCCTTTTCCGTTTCACCTAATTCACGGTAACCATCAGCGATCGCCAGGAGCACAAAAATTCGATCCCGCCCGTAGATTGCTGGAAGTAAAGTTTCACTGCTGGCTAAAACTTCAGTTGCTTTTACTTTAGATTCAGCTTTTGCCATTGCTTTGGCGATTTGTACTAAACCATAGGCTTTGTCGCGATCGCTCGCCAGACTGTTTTTGGCATAGTCTAAACTCAATCCTAGGGTAGCTTGGGCACGGTCAAACTGCTTACTTTGGTTATATTGCTCGGCAATTTCGGTGAGTGAGAAGGCTTGGGCTAGGGCATTACCCTCGGCTGGTGTAGAGCTTTTGGCATTGAAAACATAACAGGCAAGGGGTATCCCTTCAAATAGAGGCTCAGGCAAGTTTTTTGAGCTAATAGCAGCTTCAGCCCAGGATATTGGCAAACATAGGTTAATAATCAGGCTAAAAATAGTCAGCTTTGCCCCAAAGGAAAGCCAAAAGAAACGACTGAATCCCCGAAACTGATAAATTTGCCTAGCCATCAAAGTTTTTGCTCCTGCGTCACAAGTATCCACTTATGATCCTACCCGTTTAAGGGAAACTGTTTACAATTTGAGTCACAAACTACGCCGTCATAAACTAAACCATAGCTGGAATTGTAGATTTGATCTCGCTGCCCAAAAAGCTGATAACGGTGATCCCTAACTTGAGCATAGGAGCGATCTCCCAGAGATTTTAAGCCTGGAAAGATGCGATAAAGACCAACACCAATATCTCCAAGCGGTAAGAGATTAGCAATTTCTTCGGCGGCGATACTTCCTTGCCAGCGTTTTTCAGGCGATTGAAGATCGATCAAGATCATACCCATTTCGCAGTCGGTGGCGCTAATTTGCCATTGGCTGAGCGTGTCTGCATCCTGCATCGGCACAAAGCAAAATAACTGCCCGCGATCAATCTGCTCTAACCCCTTTACAAAATTCACACAAAGATTGCATAGTCCATCATAAATTACGGCATAGTTCGTCATCTATTTTCACCAAATTTATATTGAGATTCACCATAAGTCAGCCCAATATCCTAGCTCATTTCTAGCATTCTTTGCATTGGTGCTAAGGCGGCTAGGCGGGTAGCTTCTGGCAAAATAATTTCAGGAGTGCGATCGCGCAGCGCAAAATAAACTTTCTCTAAGGTATTCAAGCGCATATAGGGACATTCATTACAGGCGCAGTTATTGGTAGGCGGCGCGGCAATAAATTTCTTTTGAGGTGCGGCTTTTTCCATCTGGTGAATGATCCCAGATTCGGTGACTACGATAAAAGCCTGGCTCTGACTCTTTTGGCTGTAGTTTAATAGGGCAGTAGTGGAGCCGATATAGTTGGCATGGCGCAAGACTTCTGGCTCACATTCTGGGTGAGCGATAATCTCGGCTTCAGGATTTTCAATTTGCAATTGGACTAATTTCTTCTCCGAGAAAATCTCATGCACGATGCAGCTTCCCTGCCAAATCAGCATTTCTCTACCAGTTTGCTCGCTCACATATCTGCCTAAGTTGCGGTCAGGTGCAAAAATAATTGGTTGATCAGTAGGTATTTGAGAAACAATTTTGACGGCATTGGAGCTTGTGCAAATAATATCGCTCAGGGCTTTGATCTCGGCGGTGCAATTGATATAGGAAATCACTAAGTGATCTGGATGTTGTGCCTTAAATGCGGCAAATTCTTTGGGTGGGCAGCTATCCGCCAATGAGCAACCTGCATCTAAATCAGGCAAGAGTACCAACTTACCAGGATTAAGAATTTTGGCTGTTTCTGCCATGAAATGTACACCAGCAAACAAAATCACATCGGCTTCGGTACTAGCTGCCTGGCGAGAAAGCCCTAGCGAATCTCCTATGTAGTCGGCAATATCTTGAATATCTGGATCTTGGTAGTAGTGCGCCAAGATTACGGCGTTCATTTCCTGTTTGAGGCTAGCGATCGCTTGAAACAAGTCTTGAGGCACTGATTGAGATCTAGGTGAAGGTCTGACTTGGGTGAACATGGCTTTTTCTCACTCGGTACCAAATATTTTAGCCTTAATTATATTAAATGTTACCAAAATTAATTTACTTGGCGCGCAAACTATTTGCTCTTACGTTGAGCTCAAGCAGGTAATCTACCCCAAATCCTGGCTCCGCCAACATTGCCAGCCTGGAATAGACTAGCGATC
>JBBRVV010000254.1:0-3844 GCA_038246525.1 Pseudanabaenales cyanobacterium | reverse complement strand
CATTTCGTTACTTTATCCTTTTCTCGATATTTGTCAACCCTCTTACCTGATTGCTTACCAAACTTGTAAAGCACAAGGACGCTCCGTGTTGGACTTTTTCTGCCAAGCTTTGATCGATCCTTCCTCTCTTTCACTTATTCCCATTCTCACCTGATTGCTTACAATAATAGTATATCTTGATTGAAAACAGACGAAAACAATTGTCTAAATCCTTCAAATAAGATTTTTGAGATTTGAACTTTAGAAAAAATTGATTTAGCTCTCTAAACCTAACTCTTTAATTTAGGTGAAGTCTTCATAAGAGTATATTTTTTTAAAATAATTTCAAGTAAATAGTTCAAACAGAAAATATGTCATTGGATAGACTCTAAATATCTGCTCAGACCACTAAGATTAGGTCAGTTCAGTCAACTTTTGGACATTTAATTTAAATACTATGTCTGACCAAACTAGACAATCACTAGAGCAACCCTCACCAGAACAGCCTTCACTAGAGCAACCCTCACTAGAACAGCCTCAAGAGCAATCAATCGGACAAATTGTTGCGAATACAAACGAGCAAAAATCTAACTTTAACCTAGATAGGTTGAAAGAAGAGGGCAAGCTCAGGGGAAATAACATCAAACAGATTGTGAAAGAAGCGGTTTCTCAGGCTTTATCCGAGCTAAAAGCTGGATCTGGAGAGATTGGACAAATCGTAAAGAATACAGTTTCTGCCACAGTCGCCGATCTACGCTCTAGAGAGCGACATGATCCTCAAGAGGTTGCCGCTTCAATAGAAGGGGCGATTGACGGAAGTACTTACCAGAGAAGGCAAGAGATTGCCCAACATAGAGCAAGATTACAGGAATTGCAGGCTCAAATTGATGAGCAGCAAAGATTACTCGACCAAGAAGTTGAGAACGCACTGATTGATATTGATGCAAATGCGCCTGAAGATAGAATTAAGTTGGCTGTAAGCCAGGCAGTATCATCTGTAAAGGAAAGTCAAGCATCTTCTACTCTGAAGCAGCAATTCTTCAACCTGAAATCTCAAATCGAAGGTTTAGATCAACAGCTATTGACTCGTTATGGCGATCGCTATGTAGATGTCAAACACCAGTGGGAAAGCGCTAAAGCTAATGCCAAAACTTGGTATGAACATACTAAAGCTGAGGCAGAAACCAATGGAATGCCAGCATTACAGCAGAAACAAGCCGAAGTCGAAAATGATTTAGCCGATTTTGGGGTCACAGTTGCTCGTAAAGAGCAAGAGATTAAAGAACGTCTAGTCAAGACAGTTCGCAGTTTTCTACCTAAGTAATTATTTACTGAGTAATTATTTGGGCTAGTTATTAGCTATTTAAAACTGATTAAATTTTTAAAGCCAATTTAATTTTAATTAAATTCACCATCAATTTTAGATAACCCATACAGGAGATTCATGATTAAAATATTGCAACTTGCCCTAGGAGTTTTGATTCCACCTTTGGGTATTCTTCTAACCTATGGGATAAGTAGTACTTTATTTATCAATATCGTTCTCACTCTCTTTTTCTGGCTTCCTGGCAGTATCCATGCTGTTTGGGCGATCGCTAAATATCAAGAGAAAGAGCAAGCTTCAAACATCTAGTTTAGTTTAGTCTTAGCAGTTAGATGCTAGCAGTTAGACGTTAAGAATTTAGCCTTAATAATTTAATTAGGGCATTTTAGTAAATTTATCAAGTAATTTATCGGGAGAAAAAATATGATGGGATATCTTGTCACGATTTTGGCAACAGGCTTGGGTTTACTGGTAATTGATACCGTAGTTCCAGGAGTAGATATTGCTAACTTTCCAGCAGCTTTATTTGCTGCAACGGTGATTGGCGTAGTGAATTCTTCCATTAGACCAGTGATTTCTACCCTTTCTTTGCCTCTAACTTTTCTCACCTTGGGCGCTTTTTCCCTAGTAGTGAATGGACTATGTTTATGGTTAGCTTCTTTGTTTGCGCCAGGTTTTAGCATCAATGGAATACTGGCATTTATTCTCGCTCCAGTCATTCTTTCTTTCACAAGTACTTTCTTAAATAAATATTTTGCTGAGAAAGGTATTGGTCAATCTACTTTACCCAATGCTTAGGATGAAGAAAATGACTTCTTTTCAAAATTTACACAAGCTGATTTCGGTGATCGCACTGATCTTTGTTCTCACTCTCACTACTGCCTGTGGAGGCATAAATTCTCAGTCTAAATCCCAAGCAACTAATCCAATTGCTTTCAATCAACCTTCTCAAGTTGATCAATATGGACAGTTAGCGAAGGGCAATACTACTCCAGGACAAGAATTTGGTGATTGGGTAATCAAAACTAGCAATGGCTTGGTTAAAGACGCTTATGTACGTGACAACAACAAACTAGGCGTTGTAATTTCTTCTAAGGTTGCGCCAACTGATCTAAAGACTTTAGCAAAATCACTAACCCAAGGTTTTCGCATTAGTTTTCCTGACCAAGACCTAACAGTTTTGATGTACAGCCCTAACAAGAAGCTAATCTTGACTGCGCGCTATGACATTCAAGCCAAGCAAATTGAATATGAAGTGCCTAGTTAAACCGTAACAATAAATATATAGAGAAATGAATGAATAAAGTAATAGATAGAAGTTCTTTCCAATCTAATCCTTGGCAAGATAAATACTCAGACCAAGATCAAAATTATGAACTTGCTTATCAAGTTGGGCATGAAAGTCACGATCGCAACCATGATCAGAGTTTTGAGGAAGTTGAATCTCAACTGAAATCCGAATATGAAGCTCTTTGTGGCGATCGCGGACAGAATGCATTGCCTTGGGAACAAGCAAAACGTGCGGTTAGAGATGCTTGGGATCAAGCACAGACTACCTAGTCTAGTTTTAACTAGGGAATCTAGGGTATTTGAATAACCTTTATTGGCATAATTATTATGAATTTTCCAGATTTAATTTCAGATCGAAGTGCTTCTGCTTCACGGCGTACTTTTCTAAAATGGGGACTTGTAGGAGTTGGTGCTGCAATGTTAGTGGGAATGCCTGAAATATTGATGGCTCAGGGTGGAAGCAATCTGAAGATGCTAACCTTCAGCGCAGATGACAATGGAATCCTTAACTTTGCTTTACTATTAGAAGAACTGGAAGCAGCTTTCTATCCCGCTGTGTTGAAGAGTGGCAAGATTACTAACTCTAAAGAAATTGACTATTTGACTGCCTTGGGAAATCACGAAGCAACCCATGTCAGGTTCTTGCGGGGAGTTTTGGGAACAAACACTTTGTTTGAAACTAAGGATCTGAGCCTAAATCAGTCTGGGCTAAATGCACTGCTTAGCGATCGCACTAAAATTCTAAATACAGCGGTTACTTTAGAAGATTTAGGCGTTCATGCCTACAATGGTGCAGGTCCAAGTTTGACTAACCCAACTTACATTCTGGCAGCAGGGTCGATTGTTTCAGTTGAAGCGCGTCATGCTGCGGGAGTTAGAGCACTGTTGGATCGTCCTAGTACCGAGACTGTAAGCGATCGCTTAGTCAAAGATGCTGACTTAAATGCAAGCATGAATCCATTTATGGGAAGGGCTTACGATGAGTTGTATACACCAAAGCAAGTTGTCTCTGCGGTTGGCTCACTCAACATTTTGAATAATCCAATCAATGGCTCGTTAGTAGCTTAACCCAGGAGATATTAAACTATGAAATACTTTCTCGACTCAATCTTTAAGGCCCCCTTTAGAACCCTTGGGAAGACCCTAGGTGTTGCCCTAGTTGTGCCTTTATTCTTGCTTTCTCAATTATTGACTTCAAGTTTACCTGCAGCCTATGCCCAAAGCTCTAGTCAAAGCCCTACTCTCAGTCCT
>JBBRVV010000253.1:0-3851 GCA_038246525.1 Pseudanabaenales cyanobacterium | reverse complement strand
GTAGGGCATAGGAAATATGAAAACTGGAAAATTGAACTTAGCGGAAAGAGCATCGTGGCAGAAATTTCAGCACATTCTGACTAGCTTTGTCTCAGATTACATTGCTTTAGTCGCTCCAGAGCGGACCAAATTTAGATTCGAGCAACAATCTCTATTTTTGACCTTTGTTTTAATTAAAACTAATAGCGATCGCAACTTAGTCAACCAGTTTACTCATAGCCTAGAGCAGTTCTTAGCCAGACTAGAGTTAGTGGGTGTACGACAGATTGAACTAGACTTTGTTGCTACCAACGCTGAAGAAGTATCGCTGTTTCAGCACCGAGCAGAGATAGAGTTTATTTCACCTAGCGCAATCCAGGTTAACTCTCAGCCAGGTATAAAATCCTTAAGCAGTAGTGCCCGTGGTAAAAATATCAAGCGACGTGGTATTCCTGGTAGCTCGATAGCTACATCTGCGAGAAACTGGCTCTCTAGCCCGAAACTCCGCCAAAATTTTAGAAATGCCAGTAACTTAATAGTCCGTGATCCTAAAGGTGCGCTGCTAGATACGGGTAGCTTCGCTAAAGAAAAATTTGTGACGGTGATTAACTGGGTTGATACCTTCCCCTGGTTAAGCTGGAAAAATTCAGTCATTGAAGGTCAGAAGCGCCGCCATGCCCGTAATTTGTTTAAGGCCTTAGTAGAAGACTTTTTAATTTTGAGTGCTCTAGTCATTTCCCTACTTTGGGGCGTAAATGCAATCTCTTTCGCCAGCATTGATATTGCCACTATGCCTGTTGCCCACTATGACAATGAAATTGGCGCCCAAAAATATCGCTGTGGTATTTTGCCTGGGGTAAACAAGCGCAACTATCTCTGTCTTGGACGAGCCATGTCTTACAAACAGGTAGCTAGTATTTTGGGTGGTGATGGTCAACCCTTGGGAAACAGTCCCAGCTATGGCAAGGAAGGCGTGGTCTTGAGTTGGAAAACTTGGAATGGCGGCTCTTTGAATGCGACCTTTGCGGGCGATCGCTTAGTAGCTAGGGCTTATGAAAATATTTAAGTTTCCCAGATTTAGAACTTAAGTTAAGGTGTTTTAATTAGACTTCCAATCTTGGGAGTTTTTTTGTGGTTTTTCCCTATGGATATATTTCAGAAAATCAATAGCTTATTTTTACTATTTTTTATAACTTTTCTGCTTTCACCGAATTTAGTCATTGCCAAAAATGCTACTGATTATCGTCAAGAAGGTTTAGCCTATCGATTGCAAGGAAATCTACCAGCAGCGATCGCCTCCCTCAGCCAAGCCGTAAATTTAGCCCCAGGTGATAGTAATAACTATGTAATTTTAGGCTGGACACAACACCTAGCAGGGGAAAACACCACCGCCGCCAAAACTCTTTGGCAAGCAATCTGGCTCAAACCGCAATTGGTCGAAGCAGCAAATGCCCTAGGAATTGTTTATCTAGTTCGGGGTGAATTGTCCAGCGCCATTTTGACCCATCAGTGGGCAGGTTATCTCAAAGCTAACAATGAGATTGCTTACTATAATCTGAGCCTGGCTTATCAATTAGAAAAGGAATTTGCGCTAGCGATCGCCTATGCCAAGCTAGCCATTAATCTAGAACCACAAAATCCCCATCCCCTAGTCAGTTTGGCAATTTCTTACTGGGCAGATAGCAATCCAACTGAAGCTAAATCTGCATTTCAGCAGGCAATTAACTTAGATGCTCGCTATCGCAATTCTCAGTTTTTAGATTTTCTACAGGAAGCAGGTCTTAGCTCTGGTCAAGTAGCTCAAGCTAAAGAGATCTTAACTTCTTTTATGAATTAAAGATTTAACTATAGCCTACGGGAAATTTTTAGCCCATGGGCATCGGTACCACAGGTATGAAGCAGTTTATAACTTTCACCTAGTTGCTTGACGATCGCCAGTTGTTTAGGGCTAGGATACCAGGGATCACAGTGATCATAGCCATAGTAAGTTTCTAAACCATCGATCCCCAAGGCTGCGGCTGCGGCTACCAAGTCTTCGGCACTGCGTCGATAGCGCGCGGGATGGGCTAAAACTGCTAATCCACCTGCCAAGTGGATCGCTTTAATCACACTAAAGCATTGATAGTCTAGCCCTGCGGTGGTATGCCCTTGGAGATATGGCTGCATCGCGCTATGTTCAGGATCAAAGCCATAGCCTAAGATATGCACCTCATTAAATATTAAACTGGCATTGATTTCTACACCTACCCAAAGTTGAGGTGAAATGGGCGAGTCAGGATGGGTTGGTTGGGCAAGTCTTTGGATCATCCGTTTGGCAATTAAATACCCTTCAACCGTGTGATGATCAGTAATGGCAAAGTGAGAAACTTTAGCAGCGATCGCTTGATTTACAATATCTTCAGGCTGCATTCTGCCATCAGAGAAAACCGTATGTAAATGAAAATTTAGACTTTCGGGACAACTTTTTGCCGAAACCGAGGTAAATATGCGGCGTAGTTCAATAGAATTCTGCTTAGAATTATCAATGCATGAGCTTTGACTTGAGCTTGAAGTATTAATCAACAAGTGATCAACCCCTGTTTGTATTTCTGAAGTGGCATTTGAGTCAACCTTTAATTCAGGCAACTTAGGCGATCGCAGTACGGGGGAGTGCAACAAGCCAGAATTTACCCTACTAGAACTTACATGAAGCTCTCTGCATTGTTCTTGAGATTTTTTAATCATAAAACCACCATTGACTGGGTTGGCGAAGCTCTCTAGAGGTGCCAAATACTAAAAAGTTTACATTTCAAAGATTAGCTCTATTGAATTTTTACTTAACCTTTCTTTCTGATTTCTTGTCTAGATTTTGTACCGATTGATAGAAATCTAAGTTTTAGTAATCTAAATAGAAAATAAGTCCACAAAACAATCTGAATAAAATTTAAGTATTTTAACCAAACTTTATAGCTTTGCCTGCAGGTTTTCAGCTATATTTTAGACCTTGGCTTAAATCTAGATTAGCTTTGACTCTAAGAGTCGATCCCTAAATCAAGTTTATAGATTAGACATAGACAAGCCTTGTAGGAACTGAATACAGCTATTAACAGTAAGTTAAATATAAAAAATTAAGCTGGAGCTAGAAAAAGCTTACATTCGTTTTCAAGTCGTAACTTACGGAGAAAACTTAAAGAAAATAGTTTTTAAAAATTATTAAAACTTTGTTTATAAAGAGATTTTCTAGCAAATCCATCAAAAGAAGGATTGAACTTTGGTCGAAAAAAATTAAATTTATTAGCTAACTACTAATCAGACTCTAGCACAATTTAATTTCAAACTAAAGCTTAACGACAGATACGTCGTTTACGATCTAGCTCAGGATCTAGCCAAGAATAAGCAAAAGTACTGGTGCATTGGAGTTTGGGAAAGGCTTGATAAATAGATTTTAGCTGGACTTCGAGCGGTGGTCGATCATTTA
Source organism: Pseudanabaenales cyanobacterium (assembly GCA_038246525.1). GTDB lineage: Bacteria > Cyanobacteriota > Cyanobacteriia > Pseudanabaenales > Pseudanabaenaceae > JANRLH01. The sequence continues at coordinate 415 of JBBRVV010000253.1, read as the reverse complement.
AGGTTTGTCCCCAATAGCCAGCAATTACTGGACAAATAGAAGAAATTCCTTCAGACTGCTTGATCACGGCGGTTAAATCTTCTAGTATGCAATCAGTATTGCCACAGGCGCTATAGAGCATCGGTGTCCACTCATAAACTTGCTTGAATCGGTGCCAGGGTTGGAGCCGAGGATCGACCGCTTGAGCACTAACTAGATTTGCCTTGGGGAAAAATACCGCACTGGTGGGGATATCTTTCGGTACAGCGGCGATCGCCCGATCTAAAAATTCCACTACGCCCTGTTGAGCATGGGCAATAACTAGCTGCCAAAGTTGCTGATTGAGGTTGGTTTTAGCGCCTGGCATAGCTTTACTTGGCGGCAAGTCCCACCATTTGGGGTTGCCTTTGAGTTTTGCAGGAACTTTTGCCTTAGC
>JBBRVV010000252.1:0-3860 GCA_038246525.1 Pseudanabaenales cyanobacterium | reverse complement strand
ATTCTGCTAAATCTGTAGCCAAATCCGATCTAGAATTATCGGGTTATTGTACTTGAGGTAGAGCCGCTAAAATCGCATCCAATACCCTTTTCACGGGAATAAGTTTCATGCCGTAGTCTTGCAAAACCGTAGTATTGGGAATAATCGCCCGTTGAAATCCCAACTTTGCCGCTTCTTTTAGCCGTACATCTAACTGCGAAACTGCTCGCACCTGACCACCCAAGCCGACTTCACCAATTAAGACCAAGCGAGGATCTACCACCCGATCGCGAAAACTTGCTACCACGGCAACTGCTACACCCAAATCTACGGCTGGCTCTGATACTTGCAATCCGCCTACTGAGGAAACATAGGCATCTAATTTTGATAATGGAATACCGATGCGCTTCTCTAATACCGCTAAGATTTGTAAAAAGCGATTGGTTTCAATCCCTGTAGTTGTGCGGCGGGGCGAACTGTAGCTAGTGGGACTGACTAAAGCCTGAATCTCTACCACTAAAGGACGAGTTCCTTCGCAAGCAACAATCGTGGCTGTTCCTGGGCTAGACCCATCTCGATTGCCCAAAAATAACTCAGAGGGATTCTTCACTTCCAATAAGCCTTTTTCTGCCATTTCAAATACGCCCACTTCCTGAGTTGCACCAAAGCGATTTTTGACAGAACGCAATAACCGATGACTTGCGAAGCGATCGCCTTCAAAATATAAGACCGTATCTACCAGATGCTCTAAGACTTTTGGTCCCGCGATCGCCCCATCTTTGGTCACATGACCGACAATAAATAGCGAGATATGATTGCGCTTGGCAATTCGCATCAGTGCCGAAGTACATTCCCGCACTTGAGAAACCGAACCAGGAGCCGCAGCCAATGCCGAAAAATAAAGCGCTTGAATACTATCAATTACGGCTACAGGTGGACGGAGAGAATTCAGTTCCAAGATAATTGTCTCCAAATCAATTTCAGGCATCAAATAGAGATTGGCAGAATTTTGATCGGTTAAACCTAAACGCTGCGATCGCAATTTCACCTGTTGCGCTGATTCTTCGGCACAAACATAAAGGGTAGGATGATGCTGCATCAACTGTTGTGCCATGCCCAAAAGCAAGGTACTCTTGCCAATTCCTGGTTCGCCACCAATCAAAACCAGTGAGCCAGGCACAATCCCACCACCCAAAACTCGATCTAGCTCTTCATAGCCAGAGGGAAGTCTTTGCTGTTGATCGCTACCAATTTCCGCTAAAGTGAGAGAGCTTCGGGCATGATTTGCGATCGTTTTGCTGGCAGATTTGGTTTTAGCGATTGCGATCGAAGCAGGCACAACTTCTACTACTTGTTCTTCCAAGGTATTCCAACTGCCACAATCTGAGCAACGTCCAAACATCTGTCCAAACTCTGCGCCGCATTGATTACAAACAAATCGAGATTTAGATTTAGCCACTTTAGTTCTTAATATTAGTTCACGATATTAGTTCTCGATCAAGCCATTAGGTAAGATTACTTCAATTCGTTTTTGAGAAATGTCTACCTGAACCGCGATCGCTGCCACAAAGGGAATAAGGATCACTATAGGTTTTTGCAAAGCATCAAGTCTGTCGGTTTCCACTTCCAACAAGTGATTTCCTGCCTCAAGAATGCCGATTACTCTACCTATGCGAGCTTGATCTTGATGATCAAAAACTTGGCAATCAATTAGATCGGGTAGATGGAACTCATCTTTGGCTAATTTCGGTTTTTGCTCGGCAGGAACAAAGATTAGGTAATTCCTGAGAGTTTCCGCGCGATCGCAGCTATCAATTCCCTCAAATTGCACCACAAACATATCGGGCTTACCAGGCAGATTTCGACCAGATTTTAAGCCCAAAGCGCTTGGTATTTCGGTTTCAGACTTAGCGATCCAGCGTTTGCCTGACTGGGTAAATCGTTCAGGAAAGTCAGAATAAGACTGCACGCGCACTTCTCCCTTCAAGCCTTGAGTGGAGACAATTTTGCCGACCATCATCCATTCTGGTTCTTGATCTTTTCTTTCACTCTTACTATTGTTCATATTTAGTTAGCGATCGCTTGCATCAAGCTTTGAACTAGGCTTTGCCAATCCACAGGTTGAGTAGTATCTAAACTGACTAGTGCATTCAATTCTTCAGGCATAAATGGCTCAAAACTGGCTTGCTGACTGGAAATTAGATCGGCGGTAGCATCAGCTATATCATTATTCTTGGCAGTGCGATCGCTTAGCCTCTGGGTTAAAGTTTCTATATCCGTTTGACAATAGAGAATCTTCACAGGAATTTCCTGAGCTTGGAAAAACGCTTGAGAGCGATAGTTCAGTCGATCAAACTTGGCATCCAGAATCACCGTAAATCCTGACTTTGCCAACGTAATTCCATAATCAATTAAAGCTTGATAGGTTTTTTCGGTCATCTCTGCACTATAAATACTCTGATCACCGCGATCGCTCAAGTCAATTCCTGCTAGATGTTTCCGCACTGCATCGGAACGAATTTGAATCGCATTCAGTTCCATTGCCAATTTTTGGGCGATTGTACTTTTGCCAGAACCAGACAAACCAGACATTAGAATGATTTTACCTGCTTGCAGTTGCGTATATTCCCACGCTTTTTTATAATAGGCAGCCGCTTCAGTTTTGGCAGATTCTTTCACTTCAGTTGGAATGCCAGGATCGTCTAACAGAAAAGAAGTCACTTTAGCCCGAATATATGCCCGCATACTCAGGTAGAGGGGAAGCGATCGCAAGGCTGCATAATCGCCACTCTGTTCAATGTAGGTATTCAAAAAGAGGTTGGCTAAGTCTGGTCTACCGCGAAACTCCAAATCCATTGCCAAGAAGGCAGCATCATAAACTACATCGCTATTACGGAAAGGTTCATTAAATTCAATACAATCAAAAATCTGTACATTTCCTTGATAGAGACAGATATTCTTTAAATGTAAATCGCCATGACATTCTTTGATTTTGCCTTGTTGTTGGCGATCGCTAAATAGACTAGAATTCGCCTGAAAGTATGCGGTTGTGTAAGCACGAGTTTGATCGAATTGGGTTTGGGTTTGAGCAATGCCAATATATTTAGTAGTACTTTGGTAATTGTCTTCGGCCACATTTCGCACTGCTTCCATACTGCCAAAACTGGAAATATGCTCACTTGTTTCTGCTTGGGCATGGAACTTCGCTAATTGCTTACCAATATCGATAATCTCTTCTGCCGTCACTTTACCCACTTCAAACAGATTAATCAACAAATCCAATTGATTGAATTGCCGCATTTTTACCGCATATTCAGCCACTTCTCCGCTCTCAGAATTGAAGGAGTAATTTGAACTACTCAGATAAATTGGCGTGACTTCCAGATATAGTTCTGGGGCAAGCCTGCGATTGAGACGCAACTCCTCCTGACAAAAAAATTGACGCTGTTCTAAAGTAGAAAAGTCTAGAAAGCCAAAATTTACAGGTTTCTTGATTTTGTAAGCGTATTCGCCCGTTAGTAGCACAAAAGAAATGTGAGTTTGAATCAACTGAATTTCACCAATCACCCGATGAGCGTAAAAATCGGCTTGGAGCATTTGCTGAACTAAACTGGGAAGGGCTGGATTCATGGAACAGGTAATGGCAGATTTATCCTATCCTAAACTAAAGTTAGCCAGGTAACTGATGATTAAATCCCGATTTTTGCGTTTTCAATTTCCGCCAGCTTTAGAGCCAGAATTTTTACGAGACTATAATGCTAAATCCTTAGCACATATTCGGCGGGCGCTGTTGGTGGGAGTATTGATCTATGGCACTTTTGGCGCAATCGATCTGTGGATTTTGCCCGAATCGCGATCGCTTTACTGGTATTTTCGCTATT
>JBBRVV010000251.1:0-3866 GCA_038246525.1 Pseudanabaenales cyanobacterium | reverse complement strand
TTGAGAGTTTTTATGAAGGCTACCTAGGCGTAATCTTGACTCCCGCAGGCGAGGCGGCTCCCGTTGGCTCAACCATTGCTTATATTGCCGAGACGGAGGCGGAAATTGTAGAAGCCCAAGCAAAAGCTAAATCAAGCACAAATGGTCATGCACCTAGTTCTATTCCTGCTCAAGCAACCCCAACTTCTGAACCAGGATCGGTAGTAGTAGCTGAGGTCATAAAAAGCGATCGCGTATATGTATCGCCTCGGGCGAAGCGCCTGGCAAAGGAAAATGGTTTAGATTTGGCAGTAATTTCAGGCACAGGTCCCAATGGCAGAATCACCGCAGATGATATTGAAGTTCTGCTCAAGCCCCCCGCACCGAAGCCCTTTACTCCCATAGTTACCACCACTGCTGCGCCTCTAGCAGCTAGAGTAATTACGCCCATAATTACACCTGTGATTAGTCCGAAAGTTACTCCAGTAGTTACCTCAGCGCCTAGCTCCAATGGCTCTGCCCATAGCATTGATACTACCCAGGCATTTACAACGCTTCAAAATGCGGTGAACCGTAATATGAATGCTAGCCTCGCGGTACCAACCTTCTATGTCAGCTACAAAATTACCACTACGGCACTAGATGCTCTCTACAAGCAACTTAAATCTAAGGGCGTGACCATGAGTACGCTCTTAGCTAAGGCGGTAGCAATCACTTTGCAAAAACATCCGCTTGTAAATGCAGCTTTTAGCGATCGCGGGATTGTGTTTAAGAGTGCGATTAATGTAGCGATCGCCGTGGCAATGGATGATGGTGGTTTGATTACCCCCGTGCTGGCGCAAGCCGATCAGGTGGATATTTATGCCCTTTCCCGTCAGTGGAAATCCCTGGTAGAGCGAGCTAGAGCCAAGCAGTTGCAGCCCGAAGAATATAGCACAGGCACTTTTACGATCTCTAATTTGGGAATGTTTGGAGTCGAGCAGTTCAATGCCATTTTGCCACCAGGTACAGGTGCGATCTTAGCTGTGGGTGGATCTCAACCAACCGTAGTGGCAACTGCTGATGGCGCGATCGCGGTCAAGAATCAAATGCAGGTAAATATTACCTGCGATCATCGGGTGATCTATGGTGCCGATGCCGCCAAGTTCTTACAGGATTTAGCCAAACTAATCGAGACCAATGTGGATTCTTTAACCCACTAATCTAGCGCCGAATATTGCTGGCGAAGCCTGAGGCTTTAAATTGCTTAAACTGTAAGGGTTCAGGCTGGTCAGCAGAAACGCTGATCATTAATTCAAAATCGTGAGTTCCTGGCAAAATTTCGGCGATCGCGCCCAAGCGATTCCGTTCTGACATGGCATCATTGCCATTAGCATCGTAAATTCTGCCAAACACATCGGCGTTGAAAACGGTTTTGCCAGAGCTGTTTTCGGTTTTGCCATGCACCATGAAGCAGTTAGCAGCCATCACTCCACCACCTAGTACCATATTTTTGGCTACTTCGGGCGCACAGCCACCGTAGCTAAGGTTCGAGATTTTGACTTGAATGTTTGCCCAAGCGGGACTGGTTAAACCAATAAAGCTCAGCAGAAAAATACTCAAGCTAGCGATCGCTAATTTGCGACAAAATTTATTAAACATTGGGGGGAATACTCCGCTAAAACCGTGATCTAAGCTCGATTGTACGATCAATTAGGAAGCGATCGTGCCATGTTACAATGCCAACAATCTTAAAATTTTTTAAAGTTAGGTAATTTAAAATGGAATTCACTATTGTTTTAGCTGCTCTGCCCGAAGCCTATCGGATGTTCAATCCCTTAGTTGACGTTCTTCCCGTGATTCCAGTCTTCTTCTTGCTTTTAGCTTTTGTATGGCAAGCGGCAGTTGGCTTTAGATAAATACTTTCAGAGATAAATACTTTCAGAGATAAATTTAGGCGATCACTTTTGGATAGGTGCGCGGAGTATATACCCAGACTTCGTCATTTGACCGCTGAATCCTGCGAGTTTGACTAGAACCGATCAGAAGGATTGTCTGCATATTTATCTGATTTTTAATCAAATCTGGTGAGAGTTGTTCTAGGTTGATCACTTTGACCGAATGCTTCTCTCTCCCCAAGCTGGTTGCAATAACTACAGGAGTTTCAGGCGATCGCGCTTCGATCAGAATCTCTTTAGCCGCGATTAGTTGCCAAGGTCTTTGACTTGAGACTGGATTGTAGATCGCAATTACTAGGTCTGCTTGCACGGCGGCTTTTAGTCTGAGCGCGATCGTTTCCCAAGGTTTGAGGATATCTGAAAGGGAAATCACACAAAAATCATGCCCCAAGGGTGCTCCCACTTGCGCTGCTGCTGCCTGCATGGCTGAAATGCCTGGCGCTACTTGAAGTTGAATTTTTTCCCATTCTGGATTCTCTTTAGTTGCCAAAACCTCAAAGACTGCGGCTGCCATTGCGTAAATCCCAGGATCGCCTGAAGAGACAATCACCACATTCTTACCTGCTGCGGCCAGATTTAAGCCTAATTTGGCGCGATCGCTCTCTACTCGATTATCGGAAGCATGGAGAATTTTTCCTTCATTGAAATCCGCAATTAAATCTAAATAGGTTTTATAGCCGACTAAGTCCGTTGCATTTTGCAGTAGTTCTCGCACCTCAGCCGACATCCACTTGCGACTACCAGGCCCAATCCCTACTATTGCCAAACTGCCTGTTTTAATTGGAATCTGACGGTAATAGACTAAATGATTGGGCTTTGGCTTACAATAATCAGAATCATTTGAAACTCGATCTAAAATCTCAATTAAATGACTGCCATTCTCACTAAAATCTATGCCACTTAGCCATTGGGCTTCGCCAATCAGACTTACTTTTGCGCCTGCCAATAAATCGGCAACAAAGGTTTTGGCAGCTTGATCGGAATTTACTAAAACATAATCTTTTGGCGGTGAGAGTAAATTAGCTTGTAAATGTAATTGTCCAGAGGTAGTAATTGCGGCTTTCACACTTAAGGCTTTGCCAATCTGATTTGCTAATTCATTTGCTCCATTCAACCCACCCAAAAGTGGCACCACTGCACTTCCATCCGCAGCGATCGCTAATACAGTTGGTTCTGCCCGTTTATCACTAAGTAAAGGTGCAAGAGTCCGAATTAAGATACCTGCGGCACAAATACCGACAATTCCATTTCCCTCAGTAAATATCTGCTTGAGCGTATCGCCAAACCGCTCATAAAAAATATCCGCCGATGAAACCCTATGCTTTAAACCATAGATTTGCGAATTTGGAATTACTGCTTGAATTTGTCGGGCGATCGCTAAACTAGATTCGGTCAAAACTACAATTGCGGTATATTTCATTAAAGATTTAAACTTAGAATCGTACTTCTTTAATTTCTGACCATTGCCTCAGGCTTTGCACCAATTCCTCAACTGCTTCCATCCCATTTTGTGCTGCATTTACGTCCTCCGAATGCTCAGATATATGCTCAGACAAATGCATAATACTCACATCTGGCGCAATTCCATGTCGGTTAGCAAATCCCCAGTGACTATTGAATTGGGCAATGATTTGGGCAGAAGTCTCTATCTGCACAGCTAGATTGAAATTTACAGCGATCGCCCTTAGTTTGTCTAAATAGAGCGGGTAGGCTTCAGGATTCACAGATTCTTGCCAGTGAATTACCAGAGTGGCTAATGGTTTTGCGATCAGATGTCCCAATTTTTCCGCTTTGGTTTCTAAATAGCGAGAATTAAATTCATTGGTTTCCACTAGCAAAGGTATTCGGCTGGTAACTTCTATGCCAAATCCTTTCAAGCCTGAAATCTTGCGAGGATTATTGGTGATCAAACTCATTTTCTGAATACCTAGATCATGTAAAATTTGAGCA
>JBBRVV010000250.1:0-3878 GCA_038246525.1 Pseudanabaenales cyanobacterium | reverse complement strand
TAAACTGCGCTAGTTAAAATGCTTAGAGCCTCAAGTTATATCCCTTCTAAATTAGGCTCAAGCGGACTTAAATGAACTAAACTAATCCAGAACATTGGTTTTGGAACTTTATCTTAAAAAATAATTATGGCAGAAATAACTACCGCCCAAGTGCAAGAGCTACGTGCTAAGACTGGCGCAGGAATTAAAGATTGCAAAAAAGCCCTACAAGAGACCGAGGGAGATGCAAGTAAAGCGGCTGAGTGGCTGAGGCAAAAAGGCTTGGCTTCAGCTGTGAAAAAGGCTAGTCGGGCGGCAACTGAAGGTGTTGTGCGAAGCTATATTCACTTTGGCGATCGCATCGGCGTTTTAGTCGAGATTAATTGCGAAACTGACTTTGTAGCGCGGCGTGAAGAGATGCGCGAGTTAGCCGACAATGTAGCAAAACAAATTGCAGCTTGCCCAAATGTAGAATATGTCAGTGTAGATAAGATTCCACCCGCATTTGTGGCAAAAGAAGTTGAGATTGAATCAGGTAAAGATGACTTAGGTACTAAGCCTGAAGCGGTCAGGGCAAAGATTGTCCAAGGCAGAATCGAAAAACGCTTAAAAGAGATGTGTTTGCTAGATCAAGTCTACATTAAGGATCAAACCAAAACTGTAGATGAGTTAGTGAAGGAAACTGCCACAAAACTGAGCGAAAATATTAAAGTGAATCGCTTCGTTCGCTTTGTCGTAGGAGAAGGGCAAGAAGATGCTACAGCAAAATCTGAAACAGAGACTCCAGTTGATTCTTCTATTGAAAGCCCAAGCGAATCAGTAGCAAAGAAAGAAGAGGCAGAGAAAGAAGAAGCAGATAAGGTTACGACCTCTGGCGAAGTTAATGGTTTAAGTGCAGATGTGATCAGCCAGTTTGAGAAGGAAATTGCGGCGATTGAAACTGCGATCGCGAGTCTGAAATCCTCACTCAAAGCTGCTGCAACTGTAGCTGAAGAGAAGCCAACCGACAGTTCTGCTAGTTCTAAGAGTAAGACCAAGAAAAAGTAAGGGCTTTGTCCTAGGTGTGCCAAGATGAGCGGGTTGATTAAACGAATTGAGCAGGAAATTTCTGACCTCGAAGCAGCGATCGCTAATGTAGCTATAAAAATGCAAAATCTGCAGCAGCAATACGTTCAGGTTATTGCTAATGCTTCTGCTCACCAGATCATCTTGGCAACATATCAACTTTGTACAAAAGATTATCCCAGTCATTTTTTAGGGCTAAGCTTAGATGCTAGACAAAGACTACAAAATGAGGTTCAGGTTGTTGCATCTTCTTTTAGCCAGAACATAATTAGCACTAGTGAAGATTTGGCTGCTGAGAATTTAGATATACCTGAGAATTCAGACCTAAAGGATTCGAGTGATAATCCGAATATCGCTCCTTCACCTTCTGATAGTCCTATTCCTCTAGAAGCAGAAATTGATTCCGATACTTTAGAAAAGTTAGTAAGTCAATCCTTAATTGAAGTAGTCAAATCTATTCATCAATTGCTGGCAAATCATGGGTTATTGAGCCTGCCATTAGCTGAGGATGCGCCAAGCATTCAACTTCGGCTGCTAGATGTAGAACTTTCTGACCGCCAAGCACTTTTGATCCGCGGTGAAATAAGAGTTCTGGGAGCACGACTACAACAGCTTCATTCAGAGTTTGAAAAGAAACAAAAAGCAAGATTGGTAGCTCAAGCAGAGTTGGCGTGGCGTTCAACTTGGGTTGAGATTAAACCGATCTCTAAATTATGTGACTAACTAATCCTCTCACTCAAAAGCCCAACTCCAATTTTCCTTACTCCTCACCTGCATGATAAGAACTTCTAACTAAAGGCGCAGAGCGCACCTGACTAAAACCAATTTCCTTCGCCATATCACCCAAAGCCGTAAACTCCTCAGGCTTCCAATATTTTTGTACAGGCAAATGCGCTAAAGAAGGGCGGAGATATTGCCCCAAGGTAACGGAAGTGCAGCCTACCCGCCACAGATCCTTGAGAGATTGAATAATTTCGGACTCAGTCTCGCTATGCCCCAACATCAATCCCGATTTAGTCACAATTTCTGGAAAAAATTGCTTCACAGTTGCCAAAACTCCCAGAGATCGCTCATACTTGGCGCCGCGTCTCACCTTTCCTTGCAGACGTTCCACGGTTTCAATATTGTGGTTGTAGCAAACGGGCATTGCCCCAGCTACTTGACAAATTAAAGCGCGATCGCCACGAAAGTCAGGAGTCAAAACTTCAATTTTTAGATCAGGTTCGAGATTTCTAATTGATTTAATCGTCTCAACAAAATGCCCTGCCCCTTGATCGGCTAAATCATCCCTAGCCACCGAAGTTAGCACCACATAGCGTAAGCCCAGCAGCCTGACTGCTTCAGCAATTTTCTGGGGTTCGTTCTGATCTAAAGGCATAGGTGCACCCTTATCCACCTGACAAAAACCGCAATTGCGCGTACATACAGCCCCCATCAACAAAAACGTGGCAGTTTTCTGGCTATAGCACTCGCCCCGATTGGGGCATCGTCCTTCTTCACAAATCGTATGGATGCCATGCTGACGGATAATCTGCTGCACCGTCGAAATCTGATCCGCTCCGCCTAGCCCTGTCTGAGAACGAAACCATTCTGGCAAGCGATCGCGATTAGATTGGAGTGCAGTGATCTGGGTCATATCATTGGGCAAAAGCATTGGTATAAACTAGCCTCAGTCAGATTTTTAGCTAGATAAAGTGCATTGATTATTATTGTAGTGCTCAATTATTAGTTGATAATAATTTGGAGCTTAGCTAAATTCTGAATTGTCTTAAAAACATTAGAAAGAACTTAGAGAGAACTTTGGCAACTTGCTCTAGACTAAATCTTAAGTAATTGGCAGGTTAGACGGCTAAGCAGTAAAGTAGACAAATCGAGTAGAGCATATAAATTGAGAGGAATTTAGCAGTGGTATCGCCTCAGAAGAATAAAGTTCTAGTGATCGACGACAGCCGCGTGATTCGCAACATGGTTAAGGATATGTTGCCACCTGCCAACTTTGACGTGTTAGAAGCGCCAGATGGTCAAAAGGGAATGGATATGATCAAGGAACATAAACCTTGGATGATCCTGCTAGATTTTATTTTGCCTAAGATGAGCGGTTTTGAAGTGTACCAAAATCTTCAGTCTAGCCGTGAGTTAGCAAGCATCCCCTTGATTATTATGTCGGGGCGCAAGCAGGAAGTGACCGATGCTATTCCTGAGCCATTAGAAGATCATCACTTAGCCTTTATCGAAAAGCCTTTCGAGCAAAAACAGTTGGTAGCGGCAATTAAAAAGGCGATCGAACTAGCGAAAAAGAAAGCTCAAATTTTGGAAGCTCAAGCTCCAACACCGGCTGAAAATATTGTGATTGCGGCTAATGATCTTGATCCAGCAATATTCTCACGCCTCTCGATTTTGGAAGAAAAAGTTACATTACTCGAGGCAGAAAACAAGCGCCTCAAGGTTTTAGAACAGCAGATTGTCACGCAACACAAGCAACTTCAACAGTTAGTAGCTTTTATCAAACAAAAATTGAGTTAAACTTTGGCACCTATGGTTAGGGCTTTTATCGAAGATTTCAGCCAGAAACTAAGCAACTTCAGCCAAACCCATCGATCTACCTTAATTATTTCCTTGATTACCGCGCTTACTGGTGCGGGGATTTTGGGCATGAGGTCTGTAGGTTTGTTGGAGCCTTTTGAGCTGCTTGGCTTAGATATTTTGTTGGTTTATCGACCAGCTGAACAGCCAGATCCACGCTTGCTAATTATCGAGGTGACCGATGACGATCTGCAACGAGCAAGAAAATCGGGCTTAGAGCGTCAGTGGCCCTGGTCAGACCGCATATTTGC
>JBBRVV010000249.1:0-3939 GCA_038246525.1 Pseudanabaenales cyanobacterium | reverse complement strand
TACAAATCAATTGGCTGCCAAGTTACAAATCTGAAGCAATTCGCCAACAGTTGATCAGTGCAAAAAAAGAGGCAAGTAAAAAAATAATTGCTAATTTCCGTCCTTTCTCCCAGATTTCCCAACGTCTTTGGCAATTTTTAATTGAGAGATCTAATATTGAACCGAGCTTAAATTGGGCAGATTTATCCCAAAAAAAGTTAGAAGCCTTGGCGGGTGAATTGGAAAAAGGAGAGTACGCGATCGCTGGCAAAAGTAGTTTCAAAGACGAGTTTGTCACCTGTGGCGGAGTGGCATTAGCTGAAGTAAATTTCAAAACGATGGAGAGTCGCCTTTGCCCTGGGCTGTACTTTGCGGGTGAGGTGTTAGATATTGATGGTGTGACTGGTGGTTTTAATTTTCAAAGTGCTTGGACAACGGGTTATTTGGCAGGAGTAGCGATCGCTCATTCTTTTCTACCCCATTCCTGATAATATCTATAGCAATTGGAGTTTCTAGCTAAGTCGCTTCCTAGTCTATATGTGTCCCTAGATTCAAATGATAGTGCATAGGTTTCTTGACCGCCAACCAAAATTTATAGTAGCAATTCTTGCCGTTTTGCTGTTGGGCCTTATCGGCTTTTTGGATTCGCTTATTCCCGATGAAATTGTTCTATCTATTTATTATCTCCTACCTGTTTCGCTTGCTACCTGGTTTATTAGTCGAGGCTGTGGCTTCCTATTCTCAGTTGCCAGCGCGCTTACTATTTTTTATGTGAATCGAAGTGAAGGTTGTAGTCCTGTCAATATTCCTTTTGTGCGTCAATGGAATGCGGGTGTAGCCCTTTTGGTATTCTTGATTATCAGTGCAACTCTCTCAGAACTTCATGCCGCCTTAATTAGAGAGAATAAGCTTTCACGCACCGATGGATTAACTGGAATCTCTAATCGCCGTGACTTTTTGGAAATCGCTAAGCGGGTGGTGAGTGAAGCAACCCGTTATCGTCAGCCTTTAACATTGGCATACATTGACGTAGATCACTTTAAAGAAATAAACGATAATTTGGGACATAAGGCAGGCGATCAAGTTTTGCAAGCGATCGCTAAGGAGTTAAAAATCTGTCTTCGGGCCTCCGATGGAGCAGGTAGATTAGGTGGTGATGAGTTTGCGATTCTGTTGCCGCAAGTGGCATACGAACCCGCGATCGGCGTAATTAACCGAGTGCAACAGGCATTAACTGTAAGTATGCAGAAACAGGGCTTCCCTGTTACTTTTAGTATTGGTGTAGTTACCTTTCTCTCGCCACCAATTTCGGTAGAGGTATTAATTGAGAAAGCAGATAATTTGATGTATGAAGCCAAGCAAAAGGGTAGGAATCGGATCGAGCATATTGTAGTGGAATAAATTGTGAATTCAGCACAGATTAAACAGAAAGCGAAGGAAATTGGATTTACCCATGTGGGAATCGTTAAAGCTGAAGCGGGAATAGAAGCAGAGCGCTTAGAGAATTGGCTAAAGCTGGGATATCAAGCGGATATGGCTTGGACGGCAAATCCCAAACGTCAGGATATTTCTCTAGTCATGCCAGGCGTGAAGTCATTAATCTGTTTGGGCTTAAATTATTATTCACCTGATCAAAGAAGCGAAAATCCAAATCACGGCAAAATTTCTCGCTACGGTTGGGGAAGAGATTACCATCGCGTTTTGACTAAGAAGCTGAAACAACTAGATACTTGGCTACATTCGCAATTAGCTGAGATTCACACTCGCTATTATGTTGATACTGGCCCAATTAGTGAAAAAGCTTGGGCAGAGAGAGCGGGAATTGGCTGGATTGGCAAGCATAGCAATTTGATTACTAGAGATTATGGCTCTTGGCTTTTCTTAGCAGAGATTTTAATAGATGTTGAATTGGAGAGCGATCGCCCTCATCCTGAGCATTGTGGTACCTGTACCCGCTGTATTGATGCCTGTCCGACCGATGCGATCACCGAGCCTTTTGTGGTAAATGCGAACCTCTGCATTGCCTATCACACTATTGAGAACCGTGATCCTGAATTGCCTGAAGCGATCGCTACAAATCTGAATAACTGGGTGGCTGGATGCGATATCTGCCAAGATGTCTGTCCTTGGAATCAACGCTTTGCTCAAGCTACATCTGAGTCAGACTTTTCTCCATATCCTGAGAATATCAATCCCAGCCTAAACGAATTAGCAGAAATTTCTGAAGAAGAATATCTGAAAAGATTTACAGGTTCAGCCTTACGAAGAATTAAAATCGAACGTTTACGCCGTAATGCTAGGGCAGCAATTCAATCTAGTCGGAAGTCTTAGAAATTTTTTAGGAACTATAGAGGCGCGATCGCTGAATCTTCTCAAATTTTCCTAAAGCAGGACTAACAATAAAAAGCGTGGTGCGCACAAGATTGTTTTGAATTGTAGTTTCTGCCATCTCTTTTAAGGGAACCAAGAGAATCTTCTCATCTTGCCAACCCAAATGATAACAAATAGCGATCGCTAAATCTGGCGGATAATGCTGCAAAAGACTTTGTTGAGCAAGTTGTACTTGTTTTGCACTTAAATAGAGACAGAGAGAAGCTTTATGGGCAGCTAAACTTGAGAGATCTTCAGCTTCAGGAACTTCATTTCTGCCACTGACGCGAGTGAGAATAATTGTCTGAACTACTTGAGGCATGGTCAATTCGAGTTCTAACTTTGCAGATGCTAATTGGAAAGCGCTAACACCTGGCACTATTTCAAACTCCAAGCCCGCTAATTTTAAGCCTTGAATCTGTTCATAAATTGCACTGTAAAGGCTGGGATCGCCATCATGTAAACGCACTAATTTTTTTTGTTGAGAAACCCGCTCAATCATCAATCCTAAAATCTCTTCCAGACTTAAATCTGCTGTACCAATTAATTCGGTATCACTCCGACAACTCGACAACATTTCAGGTGGAATTAACGAATCGGTATACATTACCACATCTGCATTATTCAGAAGTCTCTGACCTTTGACCGTAATCAATTCTGGATCACCAGGTCCCGCTCCGACAATATAAATTGGATTTCTACTGGGCATGAGGTTCATAGGTTTTTCTGGCTGTAAAGATTGTTATGTCATGCGATCTAGGGTGCGGTATTGGATAGCTTCAGCCACATGATTCGGTTTGAGTTTTGGTTCAGCTTGCAGGTCGGCAATTGTACGAGAAACCTTGAGAATGCGATCGCTTGCCCTTGCAGAAAGTCCTAATCGATTGATTGCGGCTTCGATCAAAGATTTACAGGCATCATCTAATTGACAAAAAATTCGTAAATGACGCGATTGCATTTGGGCGTTACAACGTACTTGATCTTCTTGGACGAATCTTTCATGTTGAATCTTCCTAGCAGATTCTACCCGCGATCGCACTGAAGCCGAACTTTCTCCTTCACGGTGACTGGTAATCTCATCTGGTTTTAAGCGATTCACGGCTACTTGTAAATCAATTCGATCCATTAAAGGTCCTGAAAGCTTTGCCCAGTATTGTTCTCTTTGGCGTGGTGAGCAAGTACATGGCTGAATTGAATCACCGTAATAGCCACAAGGACAGGGATTTGTACTAGCCACTAGCATAAATTTGGCGGGGAATGTAAGGCTTTGACGGGTACGAGAAATGCAAACGAATCCATCTTCTAAAGGCTGTCTTAGGAACTCAAGCACGTCTCTTTTGAATTCAGTTAGCTCGTCCAAAAAGAGAATCCCATTGGTGGCTAAACTAATCTCTCCAGGACGAGGAAAGCCTCCACCACCAACTAAAGAAGGACCTGAAGCAGAATGATGAGGACTGCGAAACGGGCGATCGCTCACTAATCCTTTTCCCTTCAATAAACCTGCAACGGAATGCACTTGGGTAGTTTCGAGTGCTTCTTTAAAACTCATCGGCGGCATTACACTGGGTAATCTTCTTGCTAAGAGGGTCT
>JBBRVV010000248.1:0-3944 GCA_038246525.1 Pseudanabaenales cyanobacterium | reverse complement strand
TGATTGTGGGTCTGGTGCCCAGTGGGTTGTATTTGATGATCACTCTTGCCTATACCTTTGGGGCGGTGCGAATTGCTCAACAGAGCGCCTTGGTGCAACAGGCAAATGCCGTGGAATCGATCAGCAATGTGGAAGTTCTCTGCTTAGATAAAACTGGTACGCTTACTACAAATCAAATTTGCCTCCAAGAAATCTATCCGCTTCAAGGATCGGAGGAGGAACTAAAAAAGATATTAGGTAACTATGTAGCAAGCTCGATTAATCAAAATCAAACCAGTGCAGCGATCGCTAAAGTTTGTGATGGCACTTATCAGCATATTTTGGAAGAGATTCCTTTCACTTCTGCCAGAAAATGGAGTGCAATTTCCTTTGATTCATCAAATCTAGCAGGAGTCTATGTTTTGGGCGCACCTGAAATAATCTTTGACTTAGAGGAACTAAATTCAACTGCCCATGAGTACATTCAAGCTCAAATTGCTCAGGGTAGAAGGGTCTTGATGTTTGCGCTCAGTAAAGGAACTCAGGGTGAGAAAAGACAGAGTTTACGCGATCGCGCCGATCAGTCAGTTTTACCGCAAAATCTTGAACCTTTAGGAATTCTGGTTTTTAGTGATCAATTGCGAGCCGAAGTTGAAGTTACCCTCCAAAGCTTTGCCCAAGCAGGAATTAAGCTCAAAATCATCTCTGGAGACAATTCTCAAACCGTATTGGCTTTAGCAAAACAAGTGGGTATGGATACCAGTCTCAATCATGATCTAAAGCTAGTTTCTGGAGCCGAATTAGAGAATATGAGCGATGCTGAATTTCGGCAGACAGTGGCAGAAACCACAATTTTCGGTAGAATCACGCCTGCGCAAAAATCCCTAATTGTCCAAACCTTAAGACAGTCAGGCAACTATGTGGCGATGATTGGTGATGGTGTAAATGATGTGCTTTCCCTGAAACAGGCGAATCTGGGAATTGCGATGGAAAGTGGTAGTAAAGCCACTCGCAATGCGGCGGACATAGTTCTCCTACAGGATTCCTTCGCTTCTCTTCCCCATGCTTTTTTGGAGGGGCAACGGATTCGCATTGGTATTCAAGATGTAATCAAGTTATTTATGGTACGGGTGTTGACTTTTACCTTTTTGATTTTTGCTACTAGCCTGGTAGGGAATACCTTCCCGTTTCTCAATAAACATACTGCCGCAGTTACACTAATTTCTGTGGGTTTACCTTCCACTTTCCTCCCTATTTTTGCCAAGCCAGGGATTCTTCCTTATCGCAGTATGATTCGATCGCTTCTACACTTTGCTTTACCTGTGATTCTCAGCCTTACCCTGGTAGCTTTGGGCGTATATTTGACCTATCTAATTCCAGTATTGAACAATAATATTGAAATAACTGATAACGACTTAATGGTTCCCCGCAGTGCTATGGCAACGATTCTAATTTACTGCATTCTCTTACTTCTTCCTTTTCTTAAACCGCCAACGCAATTTTGGGTAGGTGGTGAACCGCTAAATGGTGATTGGCGCTATACAATTATGGCGGTTTCTCTGTTGACCTTCTATATGGTGGCATTAATTACTCCCCCTTTGCGAGACTTCTTCACTATTGTCTTCTTGTCTTGGCAGGACTATGGGATTTTAGCAGGTGTAGCGATCGCTTGGGGTTTAGGACTAAGAGCAGTATGGCGATCGCAGTCTTTGGATCGTTTTTTGGGCGTGAAACTGAAGTAATCAAATCAATTAATGAGGAGGAAATAAATGACATATTTAGGCTTAATTATTGCTTATTTCTTGGGCGCAATTCCTACAGGTTATTGGGTTGGCAGACTCAAAGGTGTTGACATTCGTAATCTTGGTTCAGGCTCAACGGGTGCGACAAATGTGTGGCGTTGTTTGGGAAAGATACCTGGGATTTTTGTATTTACGGTGGATTTGGCGAAGGGTTTAGGTGCAGTATTGTTAATGCAATTATTCGCTAATTCCTATGCAGAATGGTGGGTTGTGGGTGCAGCAATGTTCGCTTTATTAGGACATAGTAAATCATTTTGGATTGGCTTCAAAGGTGGAAAATCCGTGGCTACTGGTTTAGGAATTCTTCTGGCTCTAAATTGGCAAGTAGCTTTAAGTGCTCTTGGCGTATGGCTTGTGACTATGGCGATTTGGCGTACAGTTTCGATTAGTTCGATTTTGGCGGCGATCGCTGCACCAATTTTGACCATTCTTTGGAAGTCTCCCTTTGCTTATATTCTTTTGACTACTGTGGGAGGTGCATTTGTAGTATGGCGACATCGATCTAATATTCAAAGATTAGTTCAAGGCAAAGAACTTAGCTTCAAAAAGACAATTGAAAAAGATCAAGCGGATCAAGAGAGCGAATCAATCCAAACCAAAACTTCCTGATTTACGCTTTCAGGCGCTTCATCTTGAGGGCAATGTCCAATTCCTTCTAGGTAGATTAACTTCGCTAAGGGAGAACAAATAACTAATTTTTCGGCGATGGAAGGCGGGATGATCCGATCCTTTGTGCCCCAGAGAACTAATAAAGGCACTTCTAAATTAGCGATCGCTTCTTTAACATTTGGCGCAACACTATTCATGCCTCGATTCAAATAGAGAAAAGCGGTCGCAGATCTTCGATCCCTGGCAGGTGCAGCAATAATTTCCACCAATTCATCGGTAACTGATTCAACTGCGCGATCGCCGTACACCAATTTTTTTAATACCCAGCGAATAATTCCAGGTTGCTTAATCAGGTTAAAAGCTGGAACTGCAACTAAGCCGCCAATTGTGGCTTCAAGCGATTGTCTTAAGGGTCTAATTGCCACAGGCACTTTCTCATCTAATTCCGCTAGATCGGGAATGCTAATCCCCACTACGCCTTTGACCATTTGCGGATATTTTGCCGCTGCCAGGATTGCCACCAGTGCTCCCACTGAATTGCCACAGATTACCATCGGTTCTTTAATTACTGTTTGCCAAAAATTATAGATTTGCTCAACCCAAAGTTCGGCATTGTAGGGAGTTGCCGCCTTCTCAGAAGCGCCAAAGCCAATTAGATCGATCGCATAGACTGAACGATTTTGAGCTAGGTCTACTTGATTCTTGCGCCAGTGAGCGATCGCTGCCCCAAAACCATGAATTAGCAAAATTGGAATGTCTTCTTTTTTCGCTTCTGGTTCTTCAATTGCCTGAACAAAACCATAGCGAATTTGCCAACCACGCCAACACCAGTTGCGAAGTGCTACAGAATATGTGTAGGAATTTGTTAATTGCAATTTTTCAAGCATCTTAAATTTTTTTGAACATATACTGAATTATACCTATTGGCGATCTGCTAAAGGTTTGAGAAAATATGATCCTATCCCAGTTGCTTAGTGTCTAATGTTGGAGCAAAACTTTATGCAGCAGGAAAAAAAGATGGAGGTTAAGACTTTACCCCTACCTAACCCAGAGCCTGAGACTAAGCCAGAACACCAGCCTGAAATAAAAAAGCCTGAGCCTGCTGAAGATCAAGCTAGTGAGATGGAATTCGCTCAAGCTAAGAGAGGACGGAAATGGTGGCTGTGGCTGCTGATACTAGCATTGCTAGGGGGCGGTGGCTACTTCGCCTATAGCCAATTTTTTGTGCCTAAGAGTGGTAATAGCCAGCGAAAAAGTCGTTTAGTTAGTGTAAAACGGGCAGATTTGCCAATCATCATTACTGCTAACGGCACAATTCAGCCTGAGACTTCGATCAATGTCAGCCCAAAAACGGCGGGAAGATTGAAAACCCTGCTGGCAAAAGAAGGAGAAGCCGTGCAGAAAGGTCAAATTCTAGCGAAAATGGATGATTCTAATTTACAAGGACAACTAATCCAATCTCAAGCACAGGTTGCGGCTGCCAAAGCCTCTGCCCAAGCAGTAATTGTAGGAAATCGAGCGCAAGATATTGCCCAAGCCAGAGCAAACCTAGAG
>JBBRVV010000247.1:0-3976 GCA_038246525.1 Pseudanabaenales cyanobacterium | reverse complement strand
TCAGGCTGAAAACTCTGTAGAAAACTCATCCTCTCGTACTAGGCAAATGCTGGGGATGAAGGGTGCATCTAAGGAGACTTCGATTTGGAAGTTGCGATTGCAGTTAATGAAGCCAATTACCTGGATCCCACTGATGTGGGGGGTAATCTGTGGTGCGGCATCTTCAGGCGCATTTGAATGGACAATTGATAATATCCTTAGGTCTCTTCTTTGTATGTTGATGTCAGGTCCATTATTGACAGGCTACACTCAGATCTTAAATGATTACTATGATCGAGAAATAGATGCAATCAATGAACCCTATCGTCCAATTCCATCTGGAGCAGTGCCGCTCAATCAGGTAATTATCCAAATTTGGCTATTACTGGTGGCAGGGATCGGCGTGGCGGTGACTTTAGATTTAGCAACTGGACATCAGAACTTTATAATCACCATCCTGGCAATTCTGGGAGCGTTCTTGGCTTATATCTATTCTGCACCGCCCCTGAAACTCAAGCAAAATGGTTGGCTCGGTAGTTATGCTTTGGGTGCTAGTTACATCGCTTTACCTTGGTGGGCAGGTCATGCTCTATTTGGTACCTTGAATTGGACGGTAGTGAGCTTAACTTTGTTTTATAGTTTGGCGGGCTTAGGGATCGCAATCGTAAATGACTTTAAGAGTGTGGAAGGCGATCGCACTATGGGCTTAAATTCTCTCCCAGTGATGTTTGGTGTGCAACGGGCAGCTTTGATCTCAGCGGTAGCGATCGATGTTTTTCAGTTTGGCATTGCCGCATATTTGGTTTATCGCGGTGAAAACTTGTATGCAACTATCTTGGCGTTGTTAGTAATTCCGCAGATTACGTTTCAGGATATGTACTATTTACGCGACCCGCTCAAAAATGATGTGAAATATCAGGCAAGCGCTCAGCCTTTTTTGGTAATAGGGATGCTGGTAGCAGGTATCGCGATGGGACGAGCAGGAATTTAGCCTGGATTTAGCCAATCTTGAGCTTAGTAGCCCTTTTGGGTTAAGATGCGACATCTGAAGCGGAAAAAAAGCAATAGCAATGGTCAGACTTTCAATTCCCAAGACCTATAAAATTACTCAGAAGGGTCATAATTCGGCGGTAGCGCGATCACCTGGTGATCAGCTTACTTTGTTCTTTGCCAAACAATCTCACCACCAAACTGAAGTGGCGCAAGCAGAATTTATTGAGCGGGTAATTGCCGAGCTAACGGGGCAAGTGACAGAACTCAGACGTTTAGAGCTAGAGCCAGCCAGCAAAGAAATTAATGGTATTCCCATGCTCCAAGTAGCGATCGCGGGCAAGACTAATCAAGGGGATGTGAAGGTAGGGCTATTCATGCTGGAGATGTCTGAATATATTTTATTTGTGATGGCGATCATTCAGAAAAAAGGTGAAAAGCATAGACAAGTGGAACTCAGTAAAATCTTTGCCAGTATTCGCGATTTAAAAAGTAAGTGATTGGCTAAGCGCCTGAGTACGGTAGCATTAAGTATAGATTTAATCATGATGATCATGGAAATAAATGCTTACGCGCCCGATTTTGAATTGCCTAATATCGATGGCAATGTTGGACATCTAACTCGCTACTTAGAAAAGTTTGAAATAGTGGCAGTCATCTTTATGTGTAATCACTGTCCCTATGTGAAAGCATATATTGAACGACTGATTGAATTGCAAAATTATTTTAGCGATCGCTTCCCAGGAAAAGTCACCTTGGTGGGTATTAATTCTAATGATCAAGTGAAATATCCTGAAGATAGCTTTACCAAAATGCAGGAATATGCCAAAAACTGGCGCATAAATTTCCACTATCTGCGCGATCGCAATCAAGAAGTAGCTGAGGCATTTGACGCTACCTGTACACCCGAACCTTTTGTGGTAGACCGCCAAGGGATTTTGCGTTATCGTGGGCAAATTGATGACAACTACCGTGATCCAACTGCGGTTACCGAACCCAGCCTCAAGTTGGCAATTGAGCAAATGCTAAAAGGCGAAACTATTTCAAAGGCAATGGAACCAGCGATCGGCTGCTCGATTAAATGGAAGTAGTTACTGTGTAGGCATGGCTAAATACCTTAAAATCCCTGACAAAACCTCAGATAAATCCGAGTAAAATTTAAGAAATCTTAAAACTTAACTATGCTATTGAAATCTACTACTCGTCACATTCATATCTTTGCGGCTACCGTCAGCGACAATCAACTAATTGAAAGTGAAACCGAACTCACTCTAGATGTTGATCCTGACAATGAGTTAAGCTGGTCAGACTCATCGATCAAAAAGGTTTATCAAAAATTTGAAGCTTTAGTTGACAGCTATAAGGGTGCCAATCTGACTGACTACAACCTACGGCGGATCGGCTCAGATTTAGAACACTTTGTGCGATCGCTGCTGCAAAAAGGCGAAGTTACTTATAATCTCAACCATCGGGCGCTCAACTATAGTATGGGTTTACCCCAAATTGTGCCAACTGATGCAACTGAGACTGCCTAGAAAAACTTTCCAACTTGTTTTACAGTCTATTGATAATTTATAGGTTGCAAGCGGGGTGTGGAACATAGGATCAAAAAGGGATTTCATACTCCAAGTACATAGACAAAACACTGTGTTTTTTATTTTAATTAATTTGTGAGCTAAGGAGAAATTAAATGTCAGACGAAGTTGTCAAAGAGGTTGCAGGCGGGAACTCAGAGGAGAAAGCACCTGTCAAAGCAGCTAAACCCAAAGCGGAAAAAGCCCCAGCCCTGGAAGATTTACCATTTATAGAGTTTATTAATCAACACTATTTACCCGCACTCAGCCAAGCTTTTCAAAAGGTTTCTGTCTCTGATTTGAAATTAGAATTGCAAGGCGATCGCTTACAGGGTAGTTGGCAAAATAATTTACGGCAATTTGTAATCTATTTCTCAAAACCCGATATCAACGCCCAGAAGGGTTTCTCTTGTGCAGATTTTGGTCTGAAGCCCAGCACAATTGAGCCTTTCTTAATCGATGAGCGCAAAGCGACCTTAGACCTGATGGTGTTTGGTGTAATGCAGCGACTCACTGCCCAGAAATGGTTGACTGCTAATTAAAAGTGAGTATTCAACCAAATTTTCGGTCAACTTTTAGGCGAGTTTTGCTGGCTTTATTAAGCCTCTTTTCTTTAATATTTATTGCTCAATCTTTGTTTAGCACTGTCGATCAGCCTCAAGCCCCTAGCTTAGTAGATTTGTTGCAAACTGATTTATCTTTGCAAGCTTCTGCCTGGAAAACTGAAGATCAGAACTGGTCAGGATTATCTGAAATAATTTTAGAGAAAGATTCTGTCAAATCCTATCAGCAGGCATTAGAGAGTTATCAGGAAGCCCTTCAAAGTAATTTGAGAGAGTTGGGAATAGAATCGAAAAGTGATGCTAACTATACTCAGAGATTAGATACAAAAATCAATAAAGCAGATGAGCAATTCTTACTCAATTCAGCCAAGAAAACCTCATTAAATGAATTAGATTTACGCATCGGTATTCTTCAAGCCTTAGCTGAATCTGAGGCTGAAAAAACCTGGAATCAAATAATTACCCGATCGCCCGATGGAGATTTGGCAGAAACAGCTAAAGTGTTGCGGGAACTTTGGCACAAACCCAGTCAGGTACTTCCCAATGCGGAAGCGAAAATTAAAGAAAACCTTGATCGTTGGGCTGAATCCTTTGCATTAGAGAAGCTCTATCAACAACAGAAGCGATCGCCTGAACTTAAAAAAGTTTTAATTCAAAGACAATCAGATGCTTATGCCGCAATTGAGCGGATTGTCAAAGCTAGTGCTGTTCCTTTGGTAGGTAGCTTAATTGGTCTTCTGCTATGGATTGGACTTTTGACTCAAAGACTGTTCTGGTCTAGTGGCGCTATTCTCAAATTAGGCGATCGCGGACAGAATTCCAGTGCAATAACCTGGGGCGCTGAGAAAACCTGGGAAGTAATGGTGATCT
>JBBRVV010000246.1:0-3995 GCA_038246525.1 Pseudanabaenales cyanobacterium | reverse complement strand
CTGATTGCTTATCCAGTAATAAGACTTACATTATTAGGTTTAGACTTAATCTAAGAGCATAAGTCTCATCTTAGACTATAAATACTGCGCCTTGGGCGGCTTGCCAACTTTGGGCATCGTAGTGTAGTTCTTCTAAGGTCACGGCATACAAAGCAGATTGAAACGCCTGATCGAGTCTTTGCCACACTGCAAGAGTAACCGAATCATTTACTTCAACTCCCTTAGCTTTGGATTTGTTGATTAAACTAGCTAGAGGTTGCCCATTCTCTCCCACTGCTGCCAGAATCTGACCCAAAGAAATTTCTTTTGGCGATCGCTGTAACTGATAACCACCCTGCACTCCACGAGTTGAAATTACTAACTCAGCACGACGCAAATCAATTAGGATCTTTTCCAGGAAATGGGCAGGAATATTCTGTCTTTGGGCGATTTCTTTCCCCGAAACTGAACGCTCTTTGGCAGAAGTAACCAAATCCAACATTGCCTTGACACTGTAGTGAGCGCGACGATTGAGTTTCATCTTTTTTTTAAAGTCTCTCTCCCAGCCAAGTTCCCCAAAATACGGCAGCTAAACCAACCACAAAACTCAAACTACTATAGAGAAAGAAGCCAATAGAATTTCCTGAAATTAAAAGACTATAATTCTCATAGCTAAGGGTAGAGAAAGTGGTAAAGCCGCCACAGAAGCCAGTTGTAAGCAATAATCTCCAGCTTTGAGTTAAATTATATTTAGTAGAGAAGGCATAAAGTAAGCCGATTAAGAGGCAGCCAAATAGGTTGATTGTGAGCGTTGCGAAGGGGAAATTCCCACTTATATATCTACTAATTTCTCGTCCCAAAAGATAGCGACAAATACAGCCAAATCCACCGCCAACAAATACTAAAACTACTTGACTCATCAACTCTGCTCCTGAGAATTCGCTTGGAAGCGAATTTCTGCCTCCTGTATAATCTGATCCAGCAATTTTTGCAGATCCTTAGCGGTAACGTGTGCTCCGGCGATCGCCCCTTGAGACAAATGGGAAACCTGGGTCAAGAATGCTAAAACCTCTGGCGGGAGCTTCAAAGCCAAGCCATTTTTTAGATGTAACTCTAAGGTATTGATGCCAAAAGTCAAAGGATAGAGACAATACTGCGCTTCGATATTTCCCACTATTTGCCCACCTGTATCAAAATAAGTCACTGGAACTAAGCGATATTCAGGATAGCGATCGCCATAACCATTTAACTCCTGATCCAGAAATTTACTTAACTCCTCAGTTTGACTCTTTGCCTGCAATTCCCTTAGAGCTTCACTAAATTTCTTAGAAGATCCAGAAATTATTGATTCAGGTGTTTCCATAAAAAGTTCCTTAGAATTAAGCGGGATTTCGCTGATTTTTTAATAGGTTTCGTCTGACAGAGTAACTTCCAAATTTCTTGAACCCTGTAATACCCTGATAATCTCTATGTCCTCTTCAATAAATTGTATCTGGCAATAAAGGTTGCTAATTCTATTAAATCTTGAATAACAATTGGACGTTTAACGACTACGGTCATTCTCAACCATCACACTTACAGTTTGCCGAATATGTTCCCAATCTTTAGGAGCCATTGGAGTCGTCTCGCCTGAGTCTAAACCATCTAATAAGAGAGGTTCAAGATCCTGCCCAAATGATTGATCTTGTTGAATTAATTCCAAAATATAGTCATCAACGGATTTAAGATTGCGACTGATAACTTGCTTTTCTATATATTCATTAATAGATTCAGGTAAAAAGATACTTATCCTAGACATATATTTAATAATCTCAACTTTTTGATTGATTTTAACACGCAGAAAAAGTGCAAGATCAAATTTTTATTTGAAATTCCCTCAGCTACATTAGTCAATAATTGTCCATCTTACTCATAGTTACCTACCCAGAAAAAATAGGCAGCCAAGTCTGACTTCAGTATAATAGCCTTCAAGCAATAAAAATTTTTAGCAGCATAATGTCACTTTCCCGCCGTAGAGTCCTTCAAGCCTCCCTCCTCTTCAGTCTCGGTACCTATCTCAGTGCTTGTACTTCTGGTAGCCAGCCTTCCAAATCTGGTAACAAGATTCTCTTTTGGACAATGCAGCTTAAACCCTCCTTCAATCAGTATATGGCTGATCTAATTGCTAACTTCACCCAGCAAAATCCTGGCGCAGAAGTAGAATGGGTAGATATTCCTTGGAGCGAAATGGAGAATAAAATTTTAAGTGCGATCGCTGCCCAAACTGCTCCAGATGTAGTAAATCTCAATCCCCAATTTGCCAGCAAACTAGCTGAAAAAAATGCCTTTGTGGATATGCAACAACGGATTAGCAGTGCAGAGCGAGAGCTTTATTTCCCAAACATTTGGAAAGCCAATCAACTGGGCGAAATCACCTTTGGGCTGCCTTGGTATGTGGCAACAGATATAAATATTTATAACCGCCAAATCTTTACTAAAGCTGGACTAGATGCTCAACGCCCACCGAAAACCTACGCTGAATTGGCAAAAGTAGCAAAAATCATCAAAGCTAAAACTGGAAAATTTGCCTTCATGCTGAGTATGGATGGCTCGCAGGTATTGGAATCGATGGTGCAGATGGGAATGCAACTTTTGACTAGCGATCGCCGTGCTGGTTTCAATAATGTCAAAGGAAAAGCGGCATTTCAGTATTGGGTAGATTTATTTGAGCAAAAGTTAATTCCCCGTGAAATTCTCACCGATGGTCACCGTAAAGCTGTAGAACTCTATCAAGCAGGAGAATTAGCCATGCTGCTAACGGGTCCGCAATTCCTGAAACTGGTAGCTCAAAATGCGCCAGATATTGCCAAGGTAACCGATGTCGCCGCCCAAATTGTCGGAGAGAATGGGAAGAAAAGCGCCGCAGTGATGAATGTAGCTGTACCAACAAGTTCGACAAATATCGACTTAGCGGTTAAGTTCGCCCTATTTTTAACCAACGATCAAAATCAATTAAGCTTCTCAAAAGTAGAAAACTCGCTTCCCTCCACCAAACAATCTGCTACCGATCCCTATTTTACTAATCTTGCTCCGAATTCTTTAATTGGGGATAAAGCTAGGATTGTCAGTGCCTCTCAACTAGCAAGTTCTGAAGTGCTGCTGCCACCAAGTCTAAACTTAGATGAATTGCGTAAAATTATCTATGCTGAATTGCAACTAGCAATGTTAAACAAAAAGACTGTTTCTGAAGCGATCGCTACTGCTGAAGAGAGATGGAATGGCTTAAAATGAAATTAGACTCTCGACTTTACAAGTTTGAACACTGTAATCCCATTGTTATCGCTAAGTTTTAACTAATAAAAAAATGGATTTCCACTCACTCCCCACTGAGATTCATAATCAGCAAAAATATCTTGGCAAATCCTGCTTCGACTGGCAGCCACAACCAGGACAGTATCTAGAGTATGAAGCTCAAACCTATTTGGTCTTGGAACGAAAACATTGCTATCAGTTCAAGCGTGGGAAGTACCATCTTAGCCACATGATTGTCTCTGTCCAAGAAGCTGCTATTCCTAAAGAGAAGAGTTTAGTAGATGGTAAATGGATCATTGGCGATTCTAGCTGTCGCTTCAATGCTGTCTCTGAATTAATTCGTTGTGCTGTAAACCCTGTAGGTTCTTGTGCTGGTTGTATCTGGCGTGAACATAATTCCTGATTTATCCAGTGATACTTAATCCAGAGATACTCAGCGCAACCGCTTCTGCCACCTTAATCCCATCAATCCCAGCCGACAGAATTCCACCCGCATAGCCTGCTCCTTCTCCCGCAGGAAAGAGCCCTTTAGTATTCACACTTTGATAATTATCTTGACGCTTAATTCTTACAGGTGAAGAAGTGCGTGTTTCTACTGCGGTCAATGTTGCATCTTTTAAAGCGAAGCCAGGAATCTGTTGCTCAAACTTGGGAATTGCTTCTCGAATCGCGGCGATCGCGTAATCAGGTAAACTTCCACTCAAATCAGTTAAGTGAATGCCAGG
>JBBRVV010000245.1:0-4006 GCA_038246525.1 Pseudanabaenales cyanobacterium | reverse complement strand
CGTAATTTTGCTTGGTTTCGCAGCACTCTACACTAGAAAAAAAGTATTTCGCTAGAACTGCCAGCTTTTATGAATTTGAGTCTGGCTACGGCAGCAATTGTATCGAGCTGCAGTTTGATTTACAGAGCAATTACAGTTAAAGAGCTAGAGAATCTTCTTGGTTTTGATATCGTAACGCTCTATCTAGGGGCAATAGCGGTTATTTGGTTGTCATTTCAGCAGATTTGGCAAATTTTTAAATTATGAGGAATAATTAACCCAAGACTCCTATGATTCAACTCCTGAAAATTTCTGAAGAAACCAGCCTAGAAGGACTAGAGAAAGATTTTCTCTTGCAACGTACCGACGATCTTGCTTTCTTTTTAGAATGGCAGCAGGACTTACCCAACTTCACAATCGCAGATGAGGAATCAATTTCGATATCAGCGATCGATGGTGAAACGATCTACCGAGGGCGCATAGATATTCTCGTGATTCAACAAAGTTTTTGGATACTTGTCATCGAGTCTAAAAGTAGCAGCTTCTCGCTCCACAAAGCCCTACCACAAGCTCTTGCCTATATGCTTGCTAGTCCTAACCCAACCCAAACTACCTTTGTAATCACTAATGGCAGTGAGTATCGGTTCTTGAAGCTAATCAATCACAATTCACCTAGCAATCCACCGCTATACGCGACATCATCCCTATTCTCAATTTCCCCACCCGATCGTCACCTTCCCACCGTGCTGCAAATCCTCCGTCGCCTCGATCAAATTATTGCACCTTAGATTAACTGCTTAGGAATGAGAAACAACTTCCTGCTTTTTCTGAATAACATCCCTAGAAGCATGATTATGAAGATTTTTGGGGTATTAAACCTAATTGGTAGTGTTATTCAGAAATTTTCCGTATAATACACATTCCTAAAAAAAGCAAAGCATGTTATCAATACTCCTAAGTAAAGCAGTCCAAAAAGCTCAGGAACTACCCGAAGCAATTCAGAATGAACTTGCTGAACAGTTTATGGAAGATATAGATAATGAAATTAAGTGGCAAGAAACATTATCTAAGCCACAAGAAAGCTTAATTCTCAAAGAGCTTGCCCAGAGAGCTTTCACGGAATCGGAGAATGGGCAGACTAAAGAGATGGGATTCGATGATCTATGAGATCAGAGCTAAATCCAGATTTTATAAAGCTATTTCAAGAGCTGCCAGAAAGAGTAAAAAGGACAGCAAGAAAAAACTACAAACTATGGAAAGAGAAACCCACTCATCCTAGTTTAGAGTTCAAGGAAGTCAATCAGAAAGATCATATTTGGTCAATCAGAGTTGGAATAGGTTGGAGAGCATTGGGCAAAATCAAGAATAAAGATACTGTTATCTGGTTCTGGATAGGTTCTCACGGAGAGTATGACAAGTTGCTAAAAAAAATGTAAGCGAAGAATCATATTGTTAGAGATCGGTTACTTGGCAGATTCGATCGAATTGAGTTTATCGCCCTGTAAAACCAGAGGATTAAGTCGAGTATTGGGCATCTCTTGACGAATTTGGCGCATCAGGTTTGCCATTTCGATCGCATTCATGGCGTAGTCCCAACCCTTATTACTCTTGATTCCAGCGCGTTCCAAGGCTTGCTGCATCGTGTCTGCGGTAATAATGCCAAAGATAATCGGCACACCAGTTTGAAAAGACGCGGCAGCAATGCCCTTAGATACTTCGGCGGCAACATAATCAAAATGGGGCGTATCACCTCGGATAATTGCCCCTAAACAAATCACAGCATCATATCGACCTGTAACCGCCAACTCTCGCGCCACCATCGACACTTCAAAGCTGCCAGGTACATAGGCATAATCCACCTGACTATTTCGATCGTCACTCGTATCAATGCCATGACGTTGCAAAGCATCCTGACAGCCTTGTAGCAAGCGCGTCATGATTAAGTCATTAAATCGACCCACGACGATCGCAAACTTAAACTTCTCGGTCTGGGTAAAGCTGCCTTCAAAAATAGTCATTTTTACTTATTAACGATCGAAATTTCTAGCAATTTTATCTAACATTCAAGTAACTTTTAAGCTACAAAAGAATTGAGTACAGCGATCGCCACCACTAAGATTGCCCAGAGCGCAGAGCCAGCATACAGTAATGGTTTTGACTGATTCCAGTTACTCGGTGAGGCATAGGCAACAGGCACAGCTATCACCATGACAAAAGAAAACAGGACAAAAGCTGCTAGCAATAATTGGAATATAATCTGCATTTTAAAAAGTTCTCCAAAAAATATTTTCCTTTAATCCAAATTAGCAGAAAATGCGATTGTCGCCGCATCCAAAAAGTCGAAAATTAACCAAGAGATGAGAGGTTGAGGTTAGGAATCACAAAAACACCAAGTGCGATCGAACCAAGCCCAAGAATCACAGGCCAGAAAGTCGGGAAACTATCAACCTTTTTGCCGCTCTCAGTAATCGCTTTGTTTAAATCGACCCAAGGCATTACGCCACGACGGAACCAGCCCGATACTCTGACCTCATTCCCAATCAAGGGCTTAACCTGATTTGCGCCAAACAAGAAATTGCCGATCGGCCCAAACCGTGAAGCAAAGCGGAGCAGAATCAGCCCTGTATTATCTTGTAATTTTAGATCGGAGCCTGCAACAGAACCCGCGTCACCACGACCGATAATTGCCCCCGCCAGTTTGACTGCTTGAGCACGCAAAGGGCTGGCATATGGGTCAGACATCAGTTCTAGAATATTAGTCTCTTTGGCTCGGTTCATGCCTGGGTAAGAAATCTGGATTTTGATCAAAACACCAATGCCAAATAAAATTAATGGAAATGACAGAAGTGCTTTCCACCAACCAAAGGCAGAGAACAAAACTATCCCAATCGCCAGTCCAATTGCCACGCCAATCCATTCGGCTAAACTCAACACCAGATCGACGGCAAATCCTTTGTAGAGCCTTTGCTTGTTCAGGCGGTTACCTTCAGCCACAACCGCCGCCATATCGTACTCAACATCTAGCCCCAATTGTTCGGCATAGTTACCGAGTGCCCGCACCCGCTTGCCTGTGAGCGGATGGGTAGAACTTAGCTCCATCCACCAACCCCAAGGGTTAAATAAATCCCACAAAAACACCCGCCCAATTTTGCTTGGATCGGTGGCAACTTGGTAGGCAGTTCCTGTTGTACCAGCAGCTTTGGCATCATAAATCCCTAGAGCGCGAGTGCCTTCCATCAATCGACTCGGCTGTTCTGCTGTCTTACTTTCTTCTAGAATACCGTAGGCAATCTTGACCAAAGCCCGCGATAGAGCATTGGGGTTGCCCGTGACTTCGGCAGCAAAGTGGTCGGCATAGTATTCTCGTGTGCGAGAAAGATACAGCAGGATATAAGTGCCTGCCACATAAAATACGTAAGCCAACATCGATGCACTTTCCAAAGCTTTTTTCGCTCGATCGCCAAATCGATCGCCAACGTCTTTAGCGAAGATGTAAATCAGGTAAGTAATCTGCACCAAGGTCGAAGCGAGAGTCATCACGGCAAAATCCCAATGTGCGATGTGCCCTAACTCGTGGGCATAGACAGTGGCGACTTCATCGTCATCAAGGTAAGTAAAAATGCCTTTGCTCACCACTAACCGCGCGCCATTCGGTAATGCCCCATAGGTAAAAGCGGTGGGATTCTGGTCGTCAATAATCCCCAAACGGGGGACTTGAATTTTTTGCTGATTGCATACGCGCTTAATCAATTGGGCAGCTTCAGGGCTATAACGTTCGATTTCAGTCAACTTCACCCAGCGAGTCTGATAGAGCAAAGCTTGCACCATATCCATAATGAATGGTGATAAGAAAAAGATCGCGGCATTGATTGCGAGACTGGCAACGATCGAAATTGCTAGCCCTGTGAGCGGATTCTGTTTGCCGATAATCAGCATCACGGCTAGGCACAAGACCATCACCATGCCAAATAGCAGCGATATCGTCACGGCTGAGGCAACGCCTAACTTACTCGCAGCACCTGCCATT
>JBBRVV010000244.1:0-4008 GCA_038246525.1 Pseudanabaenales cyanobacterium | reverse complement strand
TTCCTCCCCACAATTTAGGCGAAGTAGTCGATGGCGCGATCGCTTTAATTGATAATCCTGAGCTTAGCGATGCCCAACTGTTTGAATTAATTCCTGCACCCGACTTCCCAACTGGTGGAATTATTGTGGCAGATCATAGCATTCACGAGGCTTATACCACTGGTAAAGGCAGTATTGTGATCCGTGGGGTAGTTCATACGGAAACTTTACAACTAGGTAAAAATAAGCGATCGCGGTTAGCTTTAATCGTTACTGAGCTTCCATTTCAGGTGAATAAAGCTGGTTGGATTGAGAAGATGGCAGAATTGGTAAATCAAGGCAGATTGGAGGGAATTATTGATATTAGGGATGAAAGCGATCGCACGGGAATGCGAGTAGTAATCGAACTAAAAAAAGAAGTGCAAACCGAACATTTATTAGAACAACTCTATCGCCAAACCGCCTTACAAGTCAATTTTGGCGTAATTCTTCTAGCCTTAGTTGGTTCGCTACCAAAACAGTTAAGCCTAAGACAGATTCTCCAACACTTCCTCCAATTCCGTGAAGACACGCTCACGCGCCAATTCCAATTTGAGTTGCAGCAAAAAAATAGTCGTCTGGATATTTTGGAAGGCTTAGCGATCGCCCTTCTAAATTTGGATCAGCTAATCCCGATGATTCGTAATGCGGCAAATACTGCCACAGCAAAATTACAACTACAAACCGAATTTGATCTTAGCCCAGAACAGTCAGAAGCTATTTTACAAATGCCTTTGCGCCGTTTAACTGGCTTAGAACGAGAGAATCTCACCAAAGAAAAGAATGAACTTGAATTACAAGTGAGCCAACTTGTGAAAGTTCTGGGCGATCGCCGCGAATTATTAAAAGTGCTAAAAAAAGAATTGCGAAATTTGAAAAAGAAGCATGGAGATGAACGCCGTACCCAGATTTTCTATGCCGATCAAACAGCTAAAACTAAACCTAACCAAGCTACACAGAAACTTTCTGGAATAACTAATCTCAAGCAGAGCAAGGATAAAGAGGCGACGATTAGCCTAGAAGCATCTTCACTGTCTGCTCACAATTCGATAAATTTACCGCTAAAATCCGTAGAAGAGACAATTCTCCATCTTTCTTATAAAGGCTATTTGAAACGAGTTGAGCGCGATCGCGCAGGCAAAATGTTAAAGGCACAGGTGAGTTCAGATGATTTAAGTATTGCGATTTTCTCAACTTTCTCCGATCATCAGCTATTGATTTTTGGCGATAATGGTAAAGTGTTCGCTTTAGAAATAGACAACTTAGATATTTCCAGTAAAAATAACCGTGGAAAACCTTTGATTACGCTCTTGCCAGATTCAAGCTTAAAACCAGTTTCTCACCTAGTTTGGAAGGAAGATCCTGAATCTACCGAAACCCTGGTCATGCTGACCTATCAAGCAAAAATTAAGCGATCGCCCCTAAGTGAATTTATCGGAATTACAGCAAGAGGATTAATCGCAATCAAACTAAAGGAAGATGACAAATTAGTTTGGGCGGGGATCGTAAAAGAGAAAGAACAACTAGCGATCGCTACTTCTGCAGGTAGAATTTTACGCATGAAGGCCGACCAAGAACAGATTCCGACCATGGGCCGAGCCACTCAAGGCAACCAGGCAATGCGTCTGCGTGCCAGTGAAACGGTTGGGGAAGTAATTGTGGCAACCATGACCTTGGACTTGAAAAATTCTCCTGATACTGAGCTGCTGCTAATTTCAGAAAAAGGTTATATCAAGCGGATCTTGGCGGATATGATTCGTCTCTGCCCTCGCAATAGTATTGGTTCTCAAGCAATTAATTTCAAGCATAAAACCGATAATCTTGCCGTAGCAATTGCAATTCCGACGGATTGCCAAAATGTGAATATTATGATCGAAAGTGAACATTCTAATCACTCTTCAGTAAGGATTTTGCAAATTCCGATAGATGATATTCCCTTAGAAGCTGGTAATGGTCACGGCAAGTATTTGACCGAGATTGTCATAAAACTAGGAATGGAAACTAGCTTAGAACTCACTGCCCAAGAGAAGATTGTGGAAGCGATCGCGCTTGTTTAGTGACTCATAAGTAAGTTACAATTTGAATTAAGCTTTCCAATTAAATTTGAGATTGATGAGATAGTTCCAAGCGGTAGAACAGATAATTGCCAACAAATTCGCCCAGACTAAGCCCATTCCCACTTTGCTAAAGAGAGCACCGAAGAGAGAAAAAAGAAAGATATTCAGCAATGCACCAAAACCACAGGCAAGATTGAAGCGTAAGAAGCGAATTAATCTGGCGTTCCAACCACGAAACTTCTGACTAGTATCGTTAAATGTCCAGAGGTCATTCCAAATAAAGTTGTTGATGATCGCCACTTCCACCGCAATTACTTTACTCCATAAAATCTGAGGTTGGAATAATTGAGATTTTACCGCCAACAGATCAAAGTTAAAAATCTTGCCTAAAATCAATAACATCATAAAATCTATACATACGCCACTCAAGCCCACCAAGCCAAAGCGCAAAAATCTACCCACTCCACCTACTGCGCCGCTACCCACCGCAAATCGCAACCGAATTAGGTGGCGAATAAATTCCTCATATTGCCGCCAAGTTACCTTGCTGCTACCTTGGGTACGAAGATCGAAAGTGAAGCCAACTTCCTGAACCTTAGAAATTCTACCCCTAGCCATTACTTCCAGTAAAATTTTATAACCTATCGGAGATAATTCACAGTTAGCGATCGCTTGACGTTGAATCAAGAAATAACCACTCATCGGATCAGACAAATGACTGGCAACTTCAGGCAAAATCCACACCGCTAAGCGAATTGCCCCTTGGGAGAGAAATTGACGGATGCCATTCCAGTCTCCCACCCCCCCACCCTTTACATACCGACTAGCGATCGCAATACTTGCCCCGTCCGTAATTGCAGTTAAAAGTTGAGCTAATACGGCTGGTGGATGCTGCAAATCCCCATCCATTACACCCAGAATCTCGCCCTCTGCCTGTTGCCAACCCCGAATCACAGCGGTAGAGAGTCCTCTTTCAGTTTGGCGGCGAATTACAACTAACTGTGGATATTGGGATTGAAGCGATTGAGCAATTTCCCAGGTACGATCAGGACTATCATCATCCACTAAAATCAATTGATAGTTTTGCGGTAATAGATCATCCAAAATGTCGCTAATGCGTTGCACCAATACCTCAACATTGCCGCTTTCATTGTAGGTAGGCACAATCAAAGATAGAAGTGGGCGTTGCCCAATATTCGGCACAAAGGCGGGAATGACTAAACTCACAAGCGAAAAAACTATAGATCTAGGCAATCTTACTGGAGATCTGGGTTGGAGACTTGAGCAATATCTGGTCGTAACTATAATTACCGAATTTGAATTACTTATTTAGTTATGCTAAAAGAGTTATTAATTTAACTTTCTTAAATTTTCCAGATCTCGGTCTAGCAGTAGCAATTAAGCGTAGGCAATCTAAAATTGCGGGAGTTAGACATTTGCTTTCTGTATCAGTCCAGATTGTCGCGGGAAATCCCAACTTAGGATCTTTGCTGGCATGGCATCTGCAACAAAATGGCTATGCTGCCTCTCAGAGTGCCTCGATTACTTCGGCAATGACCCTATTCTCGCAGCAGCAACCAAATTTAGTGGTTTTAGATACAGATATTTCCCAAACTAATTCTCCAGCTAATTCCCAATCTAGGCTTCAATCTAAGTCTCAGGCAGATGCGTTTGAACTTTGTCGCTGGATCTATAGTCGGAAGCGAACGCTAATTTTTGTCTTGTCTTCCCGTAAATCAGAGCAGGATATTGTCAACGCTTTACGCGCAGGCGCAGATGATTATTTAACTAAACCCTTTGGCGTACAAGAATTTTTGGCTAGGGTAGAGGCATTGACTAGGCGGATGAATTTTAATTTTAGCCCTGCTACTTTTTTGGACTATGGCAATTTGCAAATCGACTTAGTCCACCGCCAAGTTAAGTTTAAGGATGA
>JBBRVV010000243.1:0-4017 GCA_038246525.1 Pseudanabaenales cyanobacterium | reverse complement strand
GAGCAGCTTGAAGATCTAGGCGAAGCCTTACTTGATTTCACCAGCATTACCGATCTAGATCGCTGGTTGGCAGAAAACTAAGTGTAGCTTTAACGCAAAAATAAGCTGAGCAGTCTGGGATAAAGTAGATATTAAAATGAAAAATAGTCTTAGACTTTCGCGGATCTTCTCGCCTTGATGCAAAATTCTCTTACAACTTTAGCTGCAATATTAGGCACTATAATCCTCCTAGCTTGGAGTTTTGCCCGTGCTGATCGCTATGGCAGATTAGGCATCCTATCTTGGAGCCAGCAAATTCTCTTGGCGCTACCTTGGTTAATTTATTTTGGTTGTTGGCTGTTCCATAGCTATATTAGTTTGGCAATGTTACTTTTGCTCTTAGCAATTTCTAGCTTAGGCTACGTTTTTGTGGGCTACCAGGTGCGGCAATTAGTAGAGAATATTCCTGCTCAAACCTCCAATCATCCTTTGTCTAAATCTGACTCTTCATCGAATTCGGCTCTCCCTAAAACTCTAATAACTTCCCAAATAATTTCTCAGGCTCCAGCAGTTTCTCAAATATCAAACAAGATTACCTCAGCGGATCTTCAGCTAATTCAAGGGATTTTTGGTATCGAGACTTTTTATGCAACTGAAACATTAGCCCAACTAGGAGGTGGCGTGATGTTTAGAGGAAACTTGCGAGGGGAACCCGTAGAAGTACATCAACGTTTGAGTAAAGCTTTGAGCGATCGCTCTGAACATCTCAGTAAAAAATACAATCTTTTTCTAGTAGATGGCGAAGATCTGCGTCAATTAGTTTATGTAATTCCAGCTAACTCTGAGCTTGAGAAGATTTCCAATTCCCAAAAGATTCTATCGCTGACTCTTTTTGCGGTAAATCTATTCACAACCAGTATTCTAGGTGGTGAAATACAAAATATTGATCTAATTGCCGAACCAAATCGCTGGTACGAGACTCTTCCCTTCATTATTGGTATTTCTAGTATCTTAGCGGTGAGAGAATTGGCGCAACGCTGGATTGCCAGAAAATATCAAATTCGACTTACGCCGCCCTTTTGTTTGCCCTCTGCTCAAATTGCTAGTTTTGGCGCATTCAGTCGGGTTAAAACGCCAATTCCCAGTCGTAAGGCTCTTTTTGACTTAGCGATCGCCCCAGCAATCGCCAGTGGCACATTCTCTTTATTCCTATTGGTTTTAGGTTTGATTCTTTCAAAAAATCAAGTAGAAAGTATTGGTATTCTCTTGGAGCTTCCTAGTCAAATATTTGAATATTCAGTATTTGTCGGACTTCTAGCCAAATCAATTTTGGGTAATTCTCTAGCGGTAGATTTGGTTTCAATTCATCCACTAGTGATTTTAGGTTGGTTAGGCTTAACAATTACCGCCCTAAATCTGATGCCTGCGGGACAATTAGATGGTGGCAGAATTATTCAGGCTATGTATGGACGGAAAACTGCGGCGGTAGCTACGCTGCTCACTTTGCTGCTTTTGGCAGTCGCTTCGATCATTAATTCTGTTTCACTTTACTGGGCAGGAATTATTCTGATTTTGTTGCGCAGCCAAGAAAGTCCCATGTTGAATGAAGTCTCAGAACTAGATAGCGATCGCGATGCTTGGGGAATTGTGGCATTATTTTGGATGATTTTGCTAATTTTACCGATCACTCCATTGGTGGCTGAGAAGTTGGGAATTGGTTAGAATTTATTTGAAACATGGAAGCATTAGTACATTATAAATGGATGGATCAGGCGATCGCACTGGCAATTCAAGCTGGAGCAGCGAATGAAATCCCTGTGGGTGCGTTGATCATTAGTTCCGCAGGAGAAGTCTTAGGAACAGGAGAGAATCGGAAAGAACGTGACCTAGATCCCACAGCCCATGCGGAAATCCTAGCAATTAGAGCTGCAAGTCGAACCTTAAAGGATTGGTATTTAAAGAATTGTTTACTCTATGTGACGCTTGAACCTTGCCCGATGTGTGCTGGTGCAATCCTGCAATCTCGTATTCATACTTTAGTTTATGGCGCATCCGATCCTAAAACTGGGGCGATTCGTTCTGGATTCAATTTACCTGATAGCTCTGTCTCCTTCCATCGTCTGCAAGTAATTAGTGGAGTGCGGGGGGAAGCATGCCAAACTATGCTGCAAGATTGGTTTAAAAAATTACGGCAAGAAAAAGCGAAGAAGTAAAAATTTCGGTAGCCCTAAAGAAGGAGGGATGAGGGAGATTGATTAAAAAGTTATTAAGCGGATAAATTGTGCTGGAGCTAATACCATCTTGCCATTCTGAGTCAGCGGTAAAAAATAGCCGAACAGTCTGAACAGTCTCCTGTCTAATCCAACTTTGATCACACATAAGGTATTTAAGCTGATTTACCGATTGACGTAAACCTATATCTAGTGTTTTATAGATAGTAATATCGATTCAAGCACTATATCTATGTCCCTTCAAACCCTAAGTCCTGTCGATACAGCTACCACAGCTATTTCTAGTCCTACTCCTAGCTCACAGCGCAAATCTACGCCTACAATCTCCCACTTAGCGATCGCCCCTACAAAGGGCATTTTCCAGGTATTTAGTACCAGTCAGCCGAGTTTTCATTTAGAAGTGATCACCCAGGCTCTACGTTTGGCTAGCTTGGGCACACCTGTATTAGTAGTGCAATTTTTTCAGGGTGGAATCAACCAAGGTATTGAAAACCCTCGTATTTTGGGGCAAAACCTCACTTGGATTCGCAACCAAATTGATCGCTATATTACCCCAGAAACTGAGCTTACCCCAGTGGAAGCTGATCTAGTTTTGCGACTCTGGACATTTGTTCAAACAGCAGTTAGTTCAGGCAACTATGGCTTAATCGTGCTAGATCAGTTGAATTTGGCAATTGAGCTAGACCTGATTTCTGAGACTAAAGTGGTAGAAAGTTTAAGCGATCGCCCTGCTGCCTTAGATCTAATTCTTACTGGCGCAAATATGCCTGTTAGCCTGACCGAAATTGCTGACCAAGTAACCCACCGCCGTAACTAAGTGTCGTGACTGAGTACCGTGATTAAGTGCCGTGATTAAGGATTGAAAATTAATACTTAACAAACCCTAAAATTTGGCACGTACTTTTTCTGCTAATCTCTAAGATTAGATATAAAGCGTAATTAAAAAACTTTCCTATGAAGAACTTACTACAATCTTTCAAAATTCTGGTTTGTACTACCTTAGTGTTAGTTTCACTTTGGTTCGGTCTTGGTGCTAACTTGGCAAACTTAGCGGGCAGCCCAGCTTGGGCAGAAACTGAAGATCTGCAAAAAACCAACTTTATTAACGCTGACAATACCAAAATCGACTTGAATAACTCCAACATTAATACTTTTCGGCAATTACCTGGAATGTATCCCACCCTTGCCCGAATCATTGTGAACAATTCACCCTACGAAACCTTTGATGATGTGATTAAGATTTCTGGGCTTTCCGCGGCTCAAATTCAAAAGCTGAAAGATAATGCTGATCGCTTTACCTTGAAAAAACCCGACAACTCAATGAACCGTGAGCGGATTAATAATTCCCTTTATCGTCTGTAGTAAGTTCACTTTTTGGCTGGCTGTGCAGGTAAACGTTGGGTTGGGTTGGGAGTAACATCTAAAAGTTTTGGCTCAAAAGTAGAAAGTTGTTTACGAATGAAGCCAAATCCCCAATAGGTGGGGATTCCCAAAAGCGCCAGCACTACCAATAAGGAAATAAGTGAACTAAGCTCTGGCGGCATTCCATAATAGGTGCGATAAGGATCTTGACGACACAAATGATCCAGTTTGCGAGCGCCAATGGGTCGGCGAAATCTTAATCTTTGATTGTCCAATTTTTCAAATAAAATCCAGCCTGCCTGCTTTTCCTGCTCACATACATATTTCAGTGCCTCAAATCCTCTAAAGCCATTGGTGGAGCCTCGCACAATCTTAAACTCCCATAGCCAAATTCCTGACTCTGGGCTGAGTTGCTCTGGCTTAGATTGTTCGGGCTGATCGGTGT
>JBBRVV010000242.1:0-4036 GCA_038246525.1 Pseudanabaenales cyanobacterium | reverse complement strand
ATTCACTTGCAGCTGATCAGTAATGTCGATAGATACTGCGGTAGATCCAGGTAGCTCTTGGGCTAAATCACCTAGTCGCTCTGTGTTTCGCGCCACCAACACCAGTTTTGTCTCAAGATTAGCCAGCTTTTGACATAGGACTCTCCCAATCCCACCAGTCGCCCCGATTACCACCACTACTTTGTCGCGCATATTTACACTTCTTTACAATTTTTAATATCATAGCGCAATTTTATGCCCCATTAATTTAGCTAATCAAGCCGAAAAATGTAACTAAACTAGGAGTTACCAGGGAATTATTAGGGTTACAGGGCGCATAGCCGCAATCGGTTTTCGCTTAATTTAGGCGATCGCGTTTTAACTTTAGTTGATTGGATTCAAGTATCTGTAAATTAGCCCAAAGAGTTTGGATATAATGCTAGGACGCAAAACTTGAGAGGAATTAAAATTGAGTCAGCCCCTATCCGCCAAACAGCTAGAAACCTTAGAACGTGCCAGTCTGCTCAAAGTTAAGAGCCTCACCGCCGCCAAAGGTGAATTGGCAATGCCATGTATTCCCAGCTTGTTAGATCATCATTTCTCGCAGATTAAGGGTTTACTGCAATCAATAGGACAAAACTTCAGCGAGTCAGAGTTAGAAACGCTACGCAAAAGCTTGGATAATCGCTTAAAGGAAGGCTTCGCGGCTTCTCCCTATGCCAGAATTAGCTTTCGCTACGAGCCTCCCAATTTGATGGCAGGAATGGATAAAGGCTTGAGAATCTCTTTTCAGCTAAATACACCTACTACTGAAGATAAGTATCAAGGTTGGGTAAAAAATAGGGATGGGGCGCTTTTTGGCACCCATGCAGATGCGAAGGTAATGGAAGTGGCGGCAAGTTTGGCTAAATTGTCACCTAATTCTGAAATTCGCATATTAGATATAGGTTCTGGCACTGGCCGAAATACTCTTCCCCTGGCAAAAGCAGGTTGTCAGGTAGATGCGATTGAGCTTGCGCCTGTATTTGTGGAACATTTGCGATCGCTTATCACCGAAGAAAATCTAAAAGTAAATGTCAGCCAAGGAGATGTATTGCAAACCGATACTAAGATTAAAGTCGCTCATTATGACTTGGTTTTGGTAGCAGAAGTAATTTCTCATTTTCGCAATCTCGATCAAGTGAAATTGTTGTTGGCGCGAATGTGCGATGCGCTCAAACCTGGAGGAAAGTTACTCTTTAGCACTTTTGTAACTGCTGAGAATTATCAACCCAATCAGTTTATTCGAGAGTTAGCGCAAATGTCTTGGTCTTTTTTGCTTACACCTGCGGAAATGAATGAAGCGATCGCTAATTTACCTTTAACTATTATTTCTCAAGAGTCTGCATTTGAATATGAGAAAGCAAATTTACCTACCGAAGCTTTTCCACCTACAACTTGGTTTTCTAGTTGGGCAACTGGTCGAGATCTGTTTCCAATGGAGCAAGATCCGCCCGCAAGTTTGCAATGGATTTTGGCACAAAGACGATAATTAGGATTGAAGGGTAAAACCCTGATGTGGAACTCCACGACCCGCTAATATTTTTAAGCTCAGAAATAAAGCAATTTTATTCAATATCAATAATGTTAGACATCAAATTAATTCGCAATCAGCCTGAACAAGTTCAAGCAAGACTAAATCAAAGAAATGGTAAGTATGATCTCTCTGCTATTTTGGATGGCGATCGCCAAATTAGAGAACTAGAAACCCAACGCTCTCAGCTGCAAGCGGAAAGTAATGAAATCGCCAAGCAAGTCGGCAGACAAATCCAAACTTTACCAAAGGGAACCGAACAGCCAGAATTAGAAGCCCTAAAACAACAAGCGAATAATCTCAAACAAGCGATCGCTGCCCTAGAACCTCAAGAAAAAGAACTACGCGAACAAGTAGAAGCATTGCTTTTGACTCTGCCCAATTTACCAAGTGACAATACGCCGATTGGCAAAAACGAAAGCGAAAATGTAGAGATCAAACGCTGGGGAGATCAATTTAAGCCAACTCATCAAGTATTACCCCATTGGGAAATTGCCGAGAAATTAGGAATTATCGCTAGCGATCGCGCAGTCAAAGTTGCTCAAGCAAGATTTATTGCCTTAGTGGGAGTAGGTGCAGCCTTAGAGCGTGGGATTATTCAATTTATGTTAAATACTCACATTGGTCGCGGATATGTTGAGATTATGCCGCCTTTATTAGTCAATTCTGCTTCTTTAGTTGGTACTGGACAGCTTCCCAAATTTGCTGAAGACTTATTCCAATGTGCCCATGATGATCTATGGCTGATTCCCACAGCAGAAGTGCCTGTAACTAATCTCTATCGCGATGAAACCCAGGATTCTGAGAATCTGCCAATTTATCACTGTGCCTTTACGCCTTGTTTCCGCAGAGAAGCTGGAGCAGCAGGAAGAGACACACGCGGTTTGATTCGCTTACATCAATTTAATAAAGTGGAGATGGTGAAATTTGTTACGCCTGAAACCTCGGCAATCGAACATGAGAAACTTTTAGAAGATGCGGAAAATATTCTGCAATTATTACAGCTTCCCTATCGGGTAGTTGAGCTATGTACGGGAGATTTAGGATTTGGTGCGGCAAAATGCTATGATTTGGAGGTGTGGCTGCCAAGTGCAGGAGAATATCGCGAGATTTCCAGTTGTTCCAATTTCCACGATTTCCAAGCAAGAAGAGCGAATTTGCGTTACAAAACCAAAGGGAAGAAGGGAACAGAACTGTTACATACCCTAAATGGCTCAGGTTTAGCGATCGGTAGAACTATGGCAGCGATTTTAGAGAATTGTCAAACTGAAGCGGGAAGCGTGAAATTACCGAAAGTAATTCAGAAAATTCTAGATCGAGAGTTTTTGTAAATCTCTAAGCCTAGAATAATTTAAAACCCATAGCGGGGCTGCGCCCTGCGACCTAAATTATGATTTCACTCAAGCTCAACTATTTAATTAAAATCAAAAGTAAATGGCGATAATTGCGGGTGAACGCAGTGGCGTTGGGAAAACTACAGTTACTTTAGCTCTATTGGCAGCTTTGAGGCGGCGGAATCTGACTGTGCAATCGTTTAAGGTCGGACCAGACTATATCGATCCGATGTTTCATTCGCAAATTACAGGTCGAGCCTGTCGCAACCTAGATGTGATTCTCACCAGTGAAGATTATGTGCAAAATTGCTATGCCAAGCATTCTCAAACCTGTGAATATGCGCTAATTGAAGGGGTGATGGGCTTATTTGATGGCGCGAGGGGAAAAGATGATTTGGGAAGTTCGGCTCATATCGCTAAGTTATTGAATTTGCCTGTAATTTTGGTGTTGAATTGTGCCAGCACTTCTCGTTCGATCGCTGCAATTGCCCACGGTTACCGAACATTTGATCCTCAGCTAAATCTGTCAGGCTTAATCTTAAATAAAGTGGGAAGCGATCGCCACTTAGAATTATTAACTCAAGCATTAGAGCCACTTGGTATACCGATTTTAGGAGTTTTGCGCCGTCAAGATCAAATTGTAATTCCTGATCGCCACTTGGGATTGATCCCAGCTAATGAGTTGAGCGAATTAAATCAGATTATTGAGAATCTAGCAGATTTAGGCGAAGCTGGCTTTGATTGGCAAAAGTTGCTGCCTTTGTTGAAGGTTGTACCAAGAAAAATAGAGTTAGAGAAAGAAATAGAGACTTCTAATCTTAATAAAGTGCGGATTGCGATCGCTTACGATCGAGCATTTAATTTCTACTATCAAGATAATCTAGATATTTTAGAAAATCTTGGCGCAGAGTTAGTTTATTTCAGTCCGCTTAGGGATGCAGCTTTACCAGAAAATATTCAGGGGATTTATTTGGGTGGTGGCTTCCCAGAGGTATTCGCTGAGCAATTAAGTGCAAATCTGCCGATCCAAAGCTCGATTCGTGCGGCAATTGAGCAAGATACGCCGACCTATGCAGAATGTGGAGGATTGATGTATTTGTGCGAAAAGATTGTGGATTTTCAGCAAAATACCTATGGCATGGTGGGAGTT
>JBBRVV010000241.1:0-4061 GCA_038246525.1 Pseudanabaenales cyanobacterium | reverse complement strand
CTTGACCGTCAAGATCAAGTAATCCTAAACGTAGCTGAGCTAATTACTCACCAAGCGGTGGAGATTGCCCGTCAAGAAGGGGTTTTGGATATTTTGCTAAGCTCTGTTTATACCGAAACCCCTCAAATCTCCCTCGAAGAAATGAAGGCTCCAGAAGAAGGAAGAGCAGCTTTACAATAACTACTTGTCTCAATCTATGCGCCGAAATAAAAGTCTTAATTCTATTTTTGGTCAAATTGCTCGTAAGACTGCCGACGCTTCGGGTTCACCAATTGCCTCGTTTATTGCCCTCATAATCATTATCATCTGGGCTTTAACTGGACCGATCTTTAAGTTTTCAGATACTTGGCAGTTGGTAATTAATACTGGCACTACAATCGT
Source organism: Pseudanabaenales cyanobacterium (assembly GCA_038246525.1). Lineage (GTDB taxonomy): Bacteria > Cyanobacteriota > Cyanobacteriia > Pseudanabaenales > Pseudanabaenaceae > JANRLH01. Next base: position 3,680 of record JBBRVV010000241.1, on the reverse strand, counting down.
TACTTTTCTAATGGTATTTCTGATCCAAAATTCCAAGAATCGTGATGCCAAAGCAGTACAAATCAAGCTAGATGAGCTAATTCGAGCGATCGCTGAGGCTCGTAATGATTTAATTGATATTGAAAACGATTCTGAGGAAGAACTACAAAATATTCAAGCAGATTTTTCTAAGCTAGTGCATAATCCGCTATCTGATACCTCTACTAATGAACCAAATACTATTTCGGTTAAATAACTAAATATCAAAAACCAATCATAATTAATTAATGGAAGTGAAAAAATGATTAAACCTACTTTTTGTAAAAGCCTAGTCCTTATTTCTTTATTATCTACACTGGGAATTGCCTCTGCTACACCTGTAAACGCACAGATCGAAAGTTTTGAAGAGCGAACCGATGACTGGTCATTTGTATTGTGGGAAGTTGGAACTAACGATTTGAATCTAGTAAATGAAATCGCTGAAGCGCCAATTCTAATTGAAATTACGCCTACTCCAGTAGTTCAAGTTTCGCCAAGTCCAGTTGAGAATAGTGCCGAGATCGCTCCTCAACCAACCGCTCAATCTACCCCAGCTCCATCAGAGCCTATAGCTTTTAGAAGTACGCGCGGCGGCTTAAGTTATGTAGGTATTGGTGGCAATTTTGGGATTACTGGCGATAGCGACTTAGGCGGAAGAAGCCTGGCAATCTTTAGTAAGATTGGTTTGAGTAATACTTTCTCGGTTCGTCCTAGCGTTTTATTTTTGAGCAACTTTGCAACTTTCTTGATACCTGTTACCTATGATTTAAATCCATTTAGTATTGGTTCAGACTTCGCTTTATCTCCCTATTTTGGCGGTGGAATTGCCGTAAAAACTGGATCTGACAATACCTTCGGACCATTATTCACGGCAGGGGTCGATCTGCCAATTTCTCGTTCTTTTACGCTTAATGTAGCGGCAAATCTTTCTTTCTTACGCAGAACTGATTTAGGCTTAATGGTCGGAATTGCTTATAATTTCTGATAAGTACATTTCTTTCACTTAGACTAGATTTAGTTCGTTTCAATCAAACAACTATGAACAGAGAAAAACATGAGTGATTTAATTGTAATTGGTTTCAAAGATGAGTTCAAGGCAGATGAAGTAATTCTCGACTTGCGCAAACTCGAACGTGAATATCTGATCAATCTCGAAGATGCAGCCGTAGTAATTCGCAACAAAGATGGCAAGATCAAAATTAAACAAACCCAAGAATTGGTTACTTCTGGTGCTTTAAGTGGCAGTTTTTGGGGCTTACTTTTTGGCTCTATCTTCTTCAACCCTTTAATTGGTTCGGCGCTGGGTGCAGCTGTAGGAGCAATTTCTGGGGCGTTAACTGACATCGGCATTAATGATAACTTCATTCGGGAAATTGGCAGTACGATTGAGCCTGGTACATCTGCGATTTTCTTCTTGGTACGAAGGTCTACTCCTGACAAAGTATTAGAAGATCTCAGCAAGTTTGAAGGCAAGGTTCTTCGCACTTCTCTCTCTAAAGAAGACGAAGCCAAATTGCAAGAAGCATTAACTAAAGCTTAATTCTGAGGTTCTAAAAGATGGGTGGGGTTGTAAATGCAGCCCCATTTGTATTTTCACTTCTTGATCAACTAACTCTAAAATCATCTAGAATTAAGAGCTTAAGCGAAGACCTACAAATTTCTAGTGGGTGCCAAACTTAAGCTTTTATTGGTTTTATATGTTTAGGATATGATTCCTGAGCGTAGCGCTCTTACAGATGCTTCAGTTCGATCATCCGCACAAAGCTTACTTAGAACATTGCGTACATGGGTTTTGACGGTGCCAACTGTGATGAATAATTTTTCCGCGATCGCTATATTAGTACAGCCAGCCACCATTAATTCCAATACTTCCAACTCCCGACTTGTCAATGGATAAGCTTCTAAGACCTCTTCAAACTTAGTCTCTACCGCTTGAATTTCTACCGTATTTTTCTTAACTTCTACGGGCTTATTCATCCCTTGACGCATTTGTCGCAATACGATACTAGCGATCGCAGGATCAATCCATGCACTACCATTGTGAGTAGATCTAATCGCCTCTACTAATTTATCCATTTCAATATCTTTCATGCAGTAAGAATCAGCTCCAGCCGCAAAAGAAGCCAAAACCGACTCTTCATTTCCCTGCATCGTCAACATTAGAACTTTAGTATGGTCAAGTCCTTTATCCGCCTGAAATTTACGAAATCGCTGGGTCAACTCGATTCCATCTATGCCAGGCAGACCTATATCTATAATCGCCACATCGGGCTGAAGACTTTGCAACAGGCTTAGACCCTGAGTAGCACTAGCAGACTCTCCTACCACTCTTATTCCTTCATAGCTTTGGAGCGAAGTAATTAGACCAATACGTACTACTGCATGATCTTCTATCAGAACTACACGGATTTCATTCATGATCCAATATTTATCAATATTTATGAGATTTACGATATATCTTAGACTTAATATCTTAGACTTACTGGCATACCTTAGATTTAGTTTGGGTTCTACTTTAAAGTTACTGGGATGTTTAAGAATTAATCCACACCAACTAATCTGAGACAAGACAGCTTAAGCAATTAGAACTATACATAGCCAAAAATAGCATAGGCTATTCCTAAGTAAATACGCCAAATTAATGATCTAATTTTTAGCGAAAAGGATTATATTTGAGTCTAACTTTTGTTTTTAGGTAAAGCTAATCTTTGCTGTTGGCGAAATGTTCAGATGATTTTAGAATTTAAAACTTAATATAGCATTGCCTGACAGTTAGGTAAACAGTTAGACAATTTAGAAAGTTAGATAATTAAGCCAATTTAAGCAATTAAAATTCTCAAGCAATTAAAACTCTTAAAGGGTTTGCGCTCTCAATCCCTGTTGTCTCTCTATGCAATGACCTAGTAACGACCTAAATCTTAACATTGTGGATTTAAATGCTTGTACACTTCAAACTTGTCTTAATTTGGGTTAGATTGAGTGGCTCCTTAGTTCAAATAGGGAAAGCTACGAATAAGGATTAGTTCCACGATCAAAGCAAAGGTTTGCACAAATGCCTTTAGGTTTCTCTTCACCAAAATTTTTACCCCAGTGGCAAAAGATCCCTGTTCTTTATCGGGGGGGGCTTGCCCTATTGATTCCCTTGGTCTGTACCGCTATCTCTGTGGCAGCATCAGGGTGGATGAGACAAAATGCAATTGAAGCGGCAAGGGATGTTGACCATAACAATGAGATTATTCAAACCAATCAAAAAGTGCTTATTTCCCTCCTAAACGCCGAAACGGGGGTACGAGGATACTTGCTGACTGGCGAAGTTCGCTTTCTGAAGCCCTTTAATCTCGGTCAGAAAAATTTACCTCCGTCGCTTGAGCAACTAGAAAAACTGGTGCAAGACAATCCTGCTCAATTGCTGCAAGCCAAGCAAATAAGCCAAAGGGCAGAATACATCATAAAATTTCTAAAAAACAGCGTGCAACTTAAGCCTGAGCGCAGCGGAGGGATGGTAGTTTCTCCTTTAATTGGCGGACTGGTGGCACAGGGTAAACTAAATATGGATCAGATTCGGCTAGTTATCCAACAGTTTGAAGTAGAAGAGCGAAGATTACTAAAATCTCGGAGAGAAACCTCAGAAATTCAAAGAGAATATGGAAGTATAGTTGGCT
>JBBRVV010000240.1:0-4075 GCA_038246525.1 Pseudanabaenales cyanobacterium | reverse complement strand
GAAATAGTTCAGCCACAATTCCACTTAAACTCTTGCAATCATGGCAAATTTAGAACAAACTAGGCTTGAATTTGCGGTTAAATATTATCGATGACCCTCTCGACTCTGCTTACCGCTCAAATGAATCAAGGTTTAGGCTTTAGCCTGATGTTTTTTGCTGCTCTAGGTGGCTTAAATTCCGTCGGTAATGGACTCAAACTAGACGACCTGTCAGCCCAAACTCTGCCCCCAGCTTTGCCAGGTGATCGCCCAGGAATTAACACCATTCGCAGTTTAGTAATCACTCCCACACCTACAGGAGCCGATCTAACCATAGATTTTCAACAGGCGGACACAATTAAATTCACAACGCTCACACGGGGCAATACCTTAGTTTTAGAAATCCCAAGCAGTCGCATTCGCCTCAACCAGACAAATCAAGGTAGCAGCTTTCATCAAAATAATCCCGCCCCTGGACTCGCTGCCCTCACCCTCTTACCCCTAGATCAAAATACTAGCCAAGTAATCATCACTGGTAGCAATGGCGGGATCACTGGCGAAGTTACCACCACACCTAAACGTCTCACCCTAAAGATTGCCACTACCCGCCCGCCTACCCCCAGTGCCAATACCCCACCCAGCCTAGTACCTGCGGCATTACCCAAACCTGTCCCGCCGATCGTAAGTGACCTTTCTTCAAATAATCTGACAATTACTCCTAGCATTATTTCCCTCGGTACTACTGAGCGGATACCCAGCTTGGTTTTGCGCACGGCACCTGTGAGGGATGTATTATCGCTGTTGGCAATGACCGCAGGATTAAATACGGTATTTTTAGAAGCAAATGATCCCGTAAATCCCAATCAAATTCAGAACCAAAATCAACAAAATGATGAAGGTGAAAATAATATTTCTCTAGAGATCAAAGATGAAGCGATCGAGAATGTATTTAACTATGTGTTGCAAGTCGCCAAGCTGCAAGCAAAACTCGAAGGGAAGACCATCCTAATCGGTCGAAATTTGCCACCCACAGCGCGTAATTTCATTGTGCGAACTTTAAGACTCAACCAACTCAAAGCCACCCAACCCGAAACCGTAATTACGAATACCAGTAGCAGCGATGCCACCCTGGGAAGTGGCGGGGCTGGTGCAGCCTCAAGCGTGACCAACAGCAAAATTAGTCGCACCAATGCGTTTTCGCAAAAGATCCCAGTTAGGGGTGCATTGCAAATCTTAGAAGAATTGGGCGCAAATGGTGGCATTCAACAACTTAACCCACCTCCACCTGGTAGACCAAGGGGAGTGAAGCTCTCTGAGCAGATTTTTAATGGCATTCAAATTTCAGCAGACAGTCGCACAAATGCTGTAACTTTGATTGGTGCTCCTACTCAAGTACAATTAGCCGAAGACTATCTTAAGCAACTAGATGTGCGAAAACGTCAAGTTTCAGTAAATGTAAGAATTGTCGAAGTAGAACTGAATAAAAATGAGCGGTTAGGTGCGAGTTTCTCCTTTGGTATTAATGATAGTTTCTTCTCTGTGAATGGAGGCGAAGCTAGCGGAAATTTTGGTAGAACAAATCCTGCTTTTCTGCCTCGTCCTTCTGATTCTGCGGTTACTCCAGGTAATTTATTTAGCCCAGCAATCATCCAAAACCCTTTAAATCCTGGCGGTTTGGATGGAATCGCCCGCGCTTTTCAGTTTCCTACTCAGTTTCTATTAAATCTCCAAGCCCGTATCCTTAGCGATGATGCGAAGATTCTCACCGATCCAACTTTGATTGTACAGGAGGGAAGCTCTTCCCAAGTAAACCTGACCACTCAAGTATTTGCTGGCTTCAGAACAATTAATCAACCTGGACCTGGCAATACTGTGACTACGGTTTCTGATACTCGCGATCCAATTGATGTAGGTGTGATTTTGAATATTAATGTAGAACAGATTGATGATAATGGATTTATCACTATGGCAGTGTCGCCCGAAGTTAGTTCACCTGGGCAGACCATTAATGACCCTTCTCGCAATAATTTGCTAATTCAGCAGTTAGTTAATCGTCGGCGTTTGGATACGGGTACGCTACGGTTGAGAGATGGACAGACTTTGATCTTGGCGGGAATTATTACGGAATCAGAACGAGCGATCGCTACTAAAATCCCATTTCTCGGCGATATTCCCCTAATCGGTGCTTTGTTTAGAGGAACTACCAACGAGAGCAAACGGAATGAAGTAATTGTGTTAGTTACCCCCAGAATTATTGAGTAAGTTGGAGAAGCATCACACAATTCCAGTAATCTTGATACTCATTTTTTTTAGACTTATCAGCAAGAATCTCGCGCTAAATTTACAGATAGCGCTAACTAAAGTTTAGAATATGTAAATATCTTTTAATAAAACTTTATGAGCCTTAATATTCCTGCAAGCGATCGCGTCCTTTATGTGCGTCTTCCTTGTAATCCAATTTTCCCGATTGGCGCAGTATATATTGCCGATCATGTGCATAAAGCCGCCCCCCAAGTAGAACAACGCATTTTTGATATGGGAACTGTGCCGCCCTTGGATTATTATCCTGCCCTAGAGCGGGCAATTAATGATTTTCAGCCTAACTTGCTAGTGTATTCTTGGCGCGATATTCAGATCTATGCTCCCGTTGGCGGTCGGGGCGGAAATCCTTTACAAAATGCCTTTGAGTTTTACTATTCACTTAATCCTTTGATCAAGCTTCGCGGTGCATTAAATGGCCTAAGGTTATTTACTACCTATTACACTGAACTTTGGCGCAATAGCAGTCTAGTCAGACAAGGGTTAAAGTGGGCAAGACGCTATCATCCTCAAGCAAGAGCAGTTCTGGGTGGTGGAGCCGTGAGTGTATTCTATGAACAATTAGGCAAAGGTAATAAACTGCCTAAAGGTACAATTATCTCGGTCGGCGAAGGCGAATCTCTGATTGAGAAGTTAGTAAAAGGTGAAGAGATTGGCAGCGATCGCTGTTACATAGTAGGTGAAACTCAACCGAGAGAAAGATTAATCCATGAGCAACCAACCCCAATTGAGAAAAGTGCCTGTAATTACGACTATATCGAATCAATTTGGTCAGAATTTAACTACTATTTCCGCGATCGCGACTTCTATATCGGCGTACAAACCAAGCGTGGCTGTCCTCACAACTGCTGCTACTGCATTTATACCGTAATTGAAGGAAAACAGGTGAGAATCAATCCTGCTGACGAAGTAGTAAAGGAAATGCAACAACTCTATGCCAGGGGAGTACGCAACTTTTGGTTTACCGATGCACAATTTATTCCTGCCAAACGCTACATTGACGACGCGATTGAGCTTTTAGAAAAAATCATTGCCTCAGGCATGAATGATATCAATTGGGCTGCTTACATTCGAGCAGATAATCTCACGCCTAAGCTCTGTGAATTAATGGTAAAGACTGGCATGAATTACTTTGAAATCGGCATTACCAGTGGTTCCCAAGAACTGGTGAGAAAGATGCGAATGGGCTATAACCTCAGAAGTGTATTACAAAATTGCCGCGATCTCAAAGCCGCAGGATTTAATCAGATGGTTTCGGTAAATTATTCCTTCAATGTGATCGATGAGACCTTTGAAACTATTCGCCAAACCATTGCCTATCAGAGAGAATTGGAAGCGATTTTTGGCAAAGAGAAAGTAGAACCAGCGATTTTCTTTATTGGTTTGCAACCTCACACCCATCTAGAGCAATACGCTTTGAAAAACAATATTCTCAAACCCGATTATGATCCGATGAGTATGATGCCTTGGACAGCGAAAAAACTCCTGTGGAATCCTGAGCCTTTGGGTTCTTTCTTCGGTGAAGTGTGTTTACAGGCATGGCAACGGAATGAAGATGATTTTGGTCGCACCGTGATTGATATTTTGGAAGAGAAACTAGGTGTCGCGCCCTTAGAAGAAGCATTAGCCGTAGCGATCGCGGCTAACAAAGAACTGGTAAAAGTTTAATTAGCCATATGCCAAAGATATTGGTTAAAGTAGAAATCTGTTTCAGTGGCACTAGGGTCTTACGGAAAAATTAAAAGCTTTATACAAATCTTAATAACAGTTAGTAGCT
>JBBRVV010000239.1:0-4101 GCA_038246525.1 Pseudanabaenales cyanobacterium | reverse complement strand
GTTATTCGCTCTCCAACAAATGTGACACACTACCAATAACTCTTCACCCCTGAATATTGAGGGGATACGTTTATTTTACTGTATTTCGTCTCCCTTGCTTTCCTTCTTTTTTTCGATTGCCCCTACTTATTGAGCCGATACAATTTTAGCATGCTAATTAGTTCACTTGTTCAGGTGAATCCTATATACTTTGCGAGCAAATATATAGCAACCGAGCTATTGACAATCATAGAGAGTAAATGTAAAGAAGACATTAAACAAAATATTTAAAGAATGTCCAAGTAAATTAAAAACTAGGATTCTGAACTGAGTTCCAATTCTAAGGTCGCCATTAGTTGCTTCAGTTTTGGTAGATCTTCGGAAATTATGCGCCACAGGTCAGCGAGATCGACTTCAAATAAGCCAAAAGTGAGCTTTTCTCCCAAGCCCATAATTTCTCGCCAATTAATTTGATTATGGCTATTTACTAATTCCCAAGGTAGTCTTTTTGCGGTTACACCAACGATTCCAAGCGATCGCTCAATTGCATAGATAGTTTTTTGGTCGCTACTAAAAGCACTAAAATCCATACCCACCACAAAAGATTCACTTGCATTAATTGCTTCTAAAATATCTTGAATCTGGCTTTGCAGTCTTTGATTGGCATTAAAAGCTAGGCTTGGGTTTGGGCTGGTTTGCATAATTGACCTGTCTAAAAATATAAAGTTATGTTTTAAATTTTGCTTATTTAAATTTGGCTTAGTAAAGGATTAATTTAATCTGATTTGGTCTATATTACAGTAGCCTTGCGTGAAAGTGAAAGTAGGAAATTTTTGACTATAGCAACTATGGTAATTCTACTGAAGTGGGCTTAGAGATATGGGGAAGCCCCCAGCCTAGCTTTTCGCGCAAAACCTGAAAAAATTCTCCACGATTCAAGCGGATAAATCTGGCACTGTGTCGCGATCGCTCAATCTTTACATAGTAGTCGGGGTAAATGTAGCAGCCAGCATTACCATCTACAACTAATACTAGGCGATGACTATTGGCAGGGGTAACAATTACGGGCACTGTATTTGTAAAAACTAGGGCGCGGGATGCCATCGAGTGGGGGCAAATTGGCACAAGCTGCATGGCAGGAATACCAGGCTCAATCACGGGTCCCCCAGCGGAAAGTCCATAGGCAGTAGATCCTGTAGGCGTAGAGATAATAATGCCATCGGCGGCAATGTCTACGGGGGAATGGCTACCAATTTTTACTTCAAAGTGGCACATACTGGTAAGTGGTTCACGGTGTAGCACCATCTCATTCAATGAAAGGGCTTCCCACAAAAAACCATCTGGGGTATAGACTTGAATAGTAAGCATAAAACGCTGCTCTACGATATACCTGCCAGTGATCGCTTGGGTCAATGCCTCTTCCCACTGACTCATATATAGCTCGGTCAAAAATCCCATATGTCCAGTATTGATCGTTAAAACGGGTAAACCTGAGGGAGCCACCTGGCGAAAAGTAGACAATACAGTACCGTCACCGCCAAGAGAAATCACGAAACTCATTTCCCGATCAAATCCTGGGGGTACAAGGCTCTCAATCGGCGTATGGCACACTGGGCTATCAGGCTTGGCATAACCTAGGATTCCGCCCATACCGTTGACGCACACTACTTGCCAGTCGCGCTTCTCTAGCCAAACGGTAATCTCTTCGGCGGCGCGTTGAGCAGAGGGCTTGGAATCGTTGAAAATGATGCCGATTTTGGGCACGTTCGGTTCAGCATTGGGATTTTAAGGTGAACCTATTCTAGCAACCTATGGATCGAGAGCTTAATAATGCAGATTGAAAAAATTTTGGTGCAGCCATATTCTCTTAGTTTTAAATTGCCATTACTCACTGCTGCTGGCAAGATTAGTGATCGCGTTGGTTATAAAATTCAAGTATGGGATGGGCTTGATGCCTGTGGCTGGGGTGAAGCTGCACCTTTTCCTGGTTGGGGCATGGAACCTTTGGCAGAAACGGCGATTAGCCTAGAGCGAATGCAAGAAGCTTTAATTGGTAAAACTATCGAAGACACATCACAGATCCTAATTCTACTAGCAGATTACGTTCAAACTCCCGCTGCCAGACACGGAATGGAATTGGCATTACTTAATCTATGGGCAAAAAATCAAAATCTATCTTTGGCAAAGTTGTTAAATCCCAAAGCAAGAGCAGAAGTTGAAGTAAATGGCTTAATTGGCGCAGACTCAATGGAAGAGACTATTTTCCAAGCCGAAGCATTAATCAAGCAGGGTTATAAGTGTTTGAAACTAAAGTTGGGAAGACTAACCTGGCAAGAAGATCTAGCGAGAATTAGAGAAGTTCGCCAAGTAATTGGCAATGGTATCAAATTACGTCTCGATCCGAATCAGTCTTGGAGTTTAGAGGAAGCGATCGCTCACTTAAAGGAATTAGAGCCTTTGGCAATAGAATATATTGAACAACCATTAAAGGCAAAAAATCTTTCGGGTATGGCAGAATTAAAAAGGCTGGGAATAATCGCGATCGCGGCGGATGAAGCAGTACAAAACCTAGAGCAGTTACATCAAGTAATCAATTCCCAAGCTGCTGACCTAGTAATTCTTAAACCGATGGCATTGGGTGGAATTCTCACTACTTTCCAGGCTGCTCAAATAGCAATAGATGCAGGTTTAGAAGTGATAGTTACTACAACTTTGGATGGGGCGATCGCTCGATTGGCAGCTTTACATTTAGCTGCCGCCTTACCTAAATTAAATCATGCCTGCGGACTTGCCACTGGACACTTACTAGCAGATGATTTATTGCCGATTGAGATTCTTAAATCCCTCCAACAGAATCCCATTATTTTAAATATATTTAGTTAAAAGCACGCGAAAGCGATCTTTTTTGGTTACCATAATATCGCCAACAGCTAATCTTCCTTTGCCACTGATCGCAATTAGATCGCCAGTTTTTACTTGATAACTTGGTTGAGTGATGCTCTTCCAATTTACTCTTACATCATCGCCATCAATTAAATCCACCATTTTGCTGCGAGACATACCGAATCCTGCTGAAGCGATCGCATCCAATCGTAGAGAGGCTTCCACGGTGGTGATTTCTTTGACTTGCGGTGGACGAACCCTCAGATCAGCGAGTTCGATTTGGCGAGTTTTGACTGGTACAGAACGTACTTGATTTAAGTGGATTTCTAAGTAGGAAACTAATTCGGGAACTACAATTGCTTGTGCTCCTTTTTCACCCGAAACCAAGAGATCGCCAACCTTTTGTCGTTCTATGCCTGAGCCGAGCAAAGCGCCCAAAAAATCACGATGAGTTGCTGTATCAAATAGAAAGTTACCGAGAATATCCACTGCAACTAATGGAATGGAATCGATTTCGATTGGTACTTCTACCCTAGCGATCGCTAATCTCTGCCTTTCTGCCTGTTGATAGCCGCCCCAAGCTAAGATTTGAATCTCAGTCAGTCGGGCAAAAATTCGCTGGGCTTCTACCAATTCGGGCGGAGCAAGGAAATCACTAAATTGCACTTCCCATTGATTCAAAGCGCGATCGCCACAATCAAATAATCGGCTCAATACTTCTCGATTTTCGGTTCCATTCAGTAGTTCACGGGGCAACATTTCTAAGTATTTCCTTCCTGTTGGGCTGCATATTGAACGGCTGCTGCCACGGCACTTGCCACCCTTGGATCGAATACCGATGGCACAATATAATCACGGGACAACTCATTAGCGCTGACTAATGAAGCGATCGCTTTCGCTGCACCCAGATTCATGGCAGTAGTAATTTTGGTTACTTTGGCATCAATTGCGCCCCGAAATACGCCTGGGAAAGCCAGCACATTATTGATTTGATTGGCATAGTCACTGCGACCTGTAGCAATCACCGCCGCATCATGTTCAATTAGTTCAGGTTGAATCTCAGGAGTTGGGTTTGCCATCGCGAATACAATCGGCTCTTTTGCCATAGTCCGCACCATTTCGGCAGTGAGAACCCCTGGTTGGCTCAAACCAATAAATATATCGGCATTCTTGATCACGTCTTGCAGCTTGCCTGAATGGTCACTAGCGAATTCTAGTTTTTCGGCTGAGAGATTTGGG
>JBBRVV010000238.1:0-4103 GCA_038246525.1 Pseudanabaenales cyanobacterium | reverse complement strand
GGTTAGGGGTTTAGGACGAGAATTAATAAACTTAATGGCTTGATCCAAGGTTTCATAAGCCAGAACTGGCAGAATTGGTCCAAAAATCTCTTCTTCCATCAATTTTGCATTTTGTCCAATTTCAATCTTTTGGCAATCCACAATGGTTGGTGCAATATATCGTTTAAGCACATCTGATTGTCCTCCCTCCACAATTTCAAAGGATTCAGCTTGACTGGCAGTTATCAGATTTGTAAGTCTGGCGAACTGTTTAAAGCTAACAATCCTGCCATAGTCGTCACTGTTTTTAGGATCTTCACCGTAAAACTCTAGGATTACGGCTTTCATTGCCATAATTAAATCTGCTTTGCGCGATCGCTCTACCAAAACATAGTCAGGCGCAATACAGGTCTGTCCCGCATTGAAGAACTTTCCCCATACAATTTTGTGAGCGGCATAGTTAAGGTCACAATCACGATCCACGATACAAGGGCTTTTCCCCCCAAGTTCAAGCGTGACCGGCGTGAGATGCTTTGCGGCAGCAGCCATCACAATTTTGCCAACGGCAGTTCCGCCCGTAAAAAAGATATGATCGAACTTCTGCTCTAGAAATAATTGGCTAGTTTCAATTCCGCCTTCAACTGCGGCAATATACTCAGGCTCAAAGCTAGTTTGAATTAGCTCGGCAATCACCTTAGAAGTGTGAGAAGAGATTTCTGAAGGCTTGACTATGGCACAATTTCCTGCGGCGATCGCGCCAATTAAAGGTAAAAAAGCTAGCTGTACTGGATAATTCCAAGGTGCAATAATTAAAACTACACCCAATGGTTCGGGTTGGATTTTGGCGGAGGAAAAAAGTAAGAGCGGCGATCGCACGGCTACTCTTTTGGGCTTTGCCCAGGCATTGAGATGTTTGAGTGTATAAGTAATTTCTTGGAGAGATAGGACGATCTCGCTACTGTATGCCTCGAAGGTAGATTTTCCTAAGTCTTGATGCAGAGCTTCCAGAATCTTTTCACTGTAGTCTTGCAGCCCTTGACGTAATTGCTGCAGTTGCTGTCGGCGAAAATCTAAATCTTTGGTTTTACCAGTGGCGAAAAATTGGCGTTGGCGCTCAACAATTTGCTCTACTCTAGTTTCTGAGCAATTTTTAGGTTCTTGAGGGGTAGATGCGAGGCTAGATTCCAACATATCTTGTCTTAGCTTTGTACTTGAGAGATTGTTCAATGCTACATTAGATACCAAGCCATAGGTTGCGAGGTTTTAGCTATGCCTGAATTAATCGAAAATGCAGTAATCGTAACCAGCGATCGCCAACTAGTTTCAGTCAACCTAATTGACGGTAGTTGTATTTCTATTGATATTGCAGAACTAGCTGATTACATCGATACCAATCGGGAAAACATTAAATTTCATAAATCCAGCCGCAGACGGCAGCCACTCGGCTTTACTGAAGATTAAGTAAAAATAATTACGGTTGCTGGTTGTTCACGGATTGATCTATCCGCATCTAAATCCGCTTGATTACGATAGAAGAAAACTGCACAGTTTGTGAACATTCTGTAGTTAGTATTTGAATCATCATTAGCACTTGAGATATATTCACGCTCTATTCCTAACTCTGCGTGAACCAAAAGTATTGGTCTTTGATTCACATATTTTCCATAAACCGCCCCATTAGATTCAGCCGCTCTGTACTCTGCGAGGTTAACCTTGATTCTGACTGCCATTACTAAACTCTAATAATGTCTAAATAATTTGCTACTCGCTCCAAGCAGTTTTTTAGCCAGAATGAATAATGATTTGGATGAATTAAAATATCTGATTGCAAATCTGTGATACTGCACCAGCGCCAGTCTTCAGCTTCAGCAGGATTTAAGATTGGTTTGCCTTCAAATTTGCCTAAAAATACATGATCAAACTCATGCTCAGATAGCTCATGGTCGAGCTTGGCAAAGTAGGTAAAGCTAAAAATTTCTTCTAGCTCACAGCTAAATCCCATCTCTTCCTGCAAGCGCCGATCAGCCGCCGCAATTGTAGTTTCACCAGGGCGAGGATGACTGCAGCAAGTATTTGTCCATAAGCCGCCAGAGTGATACTTTTGTTTTGCCCGCTTTTGTAAGAGGATTTGTTGCTTCTGATTAATTACAAAGATAGAGAAGGCACGGTGCAGTAAACCCTGCTGATGAGCCGCCATTTTTGGTGCAGTACCCACAGGGCGATCGCTCTGATCCACCAAAATTAGTTGCTCTTCTTGACTGGTCAGACTCATATCTAAAACCTATTAGAGCCTACAAATCTTCAGTTTCTTTGCTAAAGGTGTCTTTTAGTACAGTACGGGCGGCAAGCTGGCTGCGGGTAGAGGTAAGAATCTCGGCTTCTCGGCGTAATCGAGCGGCGGTGTCTTGGGTTTCTAGCAAGGCCTGTTGTTCTTCGCTGGCTCCATTAAAATTACTGGCGATCCAAAAGGAAAGCTCTAAAGGATTTCGGGGGATCTGTGGCAGTTCGATTTCTTGCTCAGTTAGCTTTCTCGATAGGCGCACTACATCATCCAAAAGTTCGCGCACTTCCCCAGCTAACAGGTAGGGACTATCATCGGTGGTTTGATCTTCAATTAGTTCGACTAAGCCCACCCGATAGGGAGTCTCACGCAGGTAGCGCAACACCCGAAAACGCTGCTCTCCCACAGTCAAAACTTTAAATCGGTCATCTGGTAAGCGATGATACTGGAGAATCTTGGCACAGCAACCGACATCTTTGGGACGATTTAATTCAGAATCCCACATTTGCACACCGAAGAGGCGATCGCTCTCCAACACTGTATTCATCATCATGCGATAACGATACTCAAAAATATGCAAAGGCAAAGACTGCCCAGGAAATAAGACAACTTCAGGCAGCGGAAATAGAGGCAGTTCAATTACTTTTGCGGGCACTTTTTCGGTCACTGTTTCAACTGAAGCCATTGCTTCAAGCATTGGTTAATCTATAACAAATTTTATCCCAATATCGGCTTAACTGGCTTGAGTAGGAGTTCTAGTTTATGACTATCCCTGGGCGATCGCTAAAGTTACTAAAGTATTTATACTCTGACCAGGCGCAAGTGTAATTAGATTCTTGCCTGAGTTGATCGCATTCCGAGTTGCTGTCCAAGGCTCAAGGCAATAAAAATCTTTGCCCTTTACTGCCCAAAAAATTAAGACAGGATGGTACTGGTCATAGGTGAGCGTCATCACCAAGTTGCGATCGCGGTCAGTTACTTTGGCGTTGTGTTCAGACAATTGCTCAAATGCCACATCGATTTCAGGTTGGTCAAAGTCAAAGTTGCCATCAAAGCTGTAAGAATTTCGCTCTTTATCAAAATACTCAGTGCCAGGAATTTCTACTTCTAGTTTGGACTTGTCTAAAGCGGCAAAGTAGGGGTGTAGTCCCGCCGAGAAAGGCATCGGTTGGCTAGAGAGATTCTTGAATTCTTGGGCGATCGCTAAACTATTCCCATTTAAGGTGTAAGTAAAAGTAACTTCAAACTCAAAGGGATAGCTAACCAAGGTTTCGGGAGTATTTGTCAAAACTACACTCAAACTTGCACCATTTTCAGTAGATTGAGAAGCAACTTGCCAAGGCAGATCCCGCGCGAAACCATGCTGTTTAAGTTGATAGGTGTTGCCGTTATAGCTGTAGGAATTGTCAGGCATATTGCCGCAAATTGGGAAGAGAATCGGAATTCCACCTCGCACGCTCAAATCTGGATGAGTGAATCTTTCGGCATCAAGGTAAAAGATTTCCTGCCCGCCAATCTTCCAACTGGTAACAATTCCACCGCGACTGGGAACTACTTCAATTTGGCTATTAGCTGCTGTATCTGCAAGAATATAAGTGGGGTATTGGCGCTCAACTGGGGTGACAGAAAACATAGGTTTTAGGATCGTTTGAACAGAACTTATCTAGATGCTTTACTTTCAAAGTACAGCAGATCGACAAAAATCGCACTAATTAAAATTAGCAACTTCTGATCACCTGTCAGTCTTGGCTGAATAAATCTCACCCTAAAATTATCGGCATCGGTAAACATCTCCTTGGCTAAGCCCGACCATTTTTTCTCAATCACCGCGATCTTTCTTGCG
>JBBRVV010000237.1:0-4113 GCA_038246525.1 Pseudanabaenales cyanobacterium | reverse complement strand
TCTAGTATTGGTAAAGGGATCGTTGCTGCTAGTCTGGGACGATTGCTCAAGTCCCGCGAATATACCGTAGCAATTCTCAAGCTTGATCCTTACATCAATGTTGATCCTGGCACCATGAGCCCCTACCAGCATGGCGAAGTATTTGTGACTGAAGATGGGGCGGAGACGGATTTGGATTTAGGACATTATGAGAGATTTACCGATACTTCCACATCCAAACTCAGCAACGTTACTACAGGCGCAATCTATCAGGCGGTAATAAATAAAGAGCGGCGTGGCGATTACAACGGTGGCACTGTGCAAGTAATTCCGCATATCACCAATGAAATTAAAGAGCGAATTAAGCGGGTTGCCCAAGATACCAATCCTGACGTGATGATTACCGAAGTCGGTGGCACGGTAGGAGATATTGAATCCTTACCTTTTATGGAAGCGATTCGCCAGTTTAGCAAAGATGCGGGGCGTAACAATGTAATTTATATGCACGTTACCCTGATTCCCTGGATTGCCTCGGCGGGAGAAATGAAAACCAAACCGACTCAGCACTCCGTTAAAGAACTGCAATCAATCGGCATTCAGCCAGATATTTTAGTCTGCCGCTCCGACCGTCCTCTAACTCCTGGAACTAGGGATAAAGTATCAGAATTTTGTAACATTTCCCTTGATCGGGTAATTACTTGTCAAGATGCCAAAACCATCTATGAAGTGCCGCTAATTTTAGAGCGGGAAGGTTTAGCCGAGCAAGTTTTATCACTACTGAATCTTGAACAGCGTCAGCCCGATCTTCGCAACTGGCAGACCCTAGTAGAGAGACTTTATCGTTCAGAATACAGCATAGATATCGCGATCGTTGGTAAGTATGTGCGGCTAACTGATGCCTATCTCTCGGTTACCGAAGCATTGCGTCATGGGGCAGTGGCTTGGAACTGTGCGATCAATATCCATTGGGTCAACTCTGAGGACATCGAAACCTTTGGCACTGAAAAGTTTTTGCAAAATATGCATGGGATCATTGTGCCTGGAGGTTTTGGCAATCGCGGCATCGAAGGCAAACTGGCCGCCGTCACCTATGCCAGAGAGCAAAAAATTCCTTATCTTGGACTATGTTTGGGAATGCAGTGCGCCGTGATTGAGTGGGGCAAAAATATTGCTCAACTACCCAATGCAAATAGTGCCGAATTTGAGCCTGACTCATCAAACCCAGTGATTCATTTACTGCCTGAACAGCGTGATGTGGTGGATTTAGGCGGCACCATGCGTTTAGGTCTCTACCCATGTCGGATTGCTGCCCATAGTCTGGCAGATTCACTTTACCAAAACACCATAATTTATGAACGCCATCGCCACCGCTACGAATTTAATAACGCCTATCGCAATCTCTTCTTAGAATCTGGATATAACATCAGTGGCACATCGCCCGATGGGCGTTTGGTAGAGATTATTGAACTACCTAGCCATCCTTACTTTATTGCTGCACAGTTTCATCCTGAATTTCAATCTCGCCCTGATAGCCCACATCCTTTATTCCAAGGTTTGGTTAAAGCTGCACTCACATATAGTAAAGAAAATTTTAAAGTTACTCCCGTCCCAGCCCAGGGTTAGATCTATTTGGGGATTGCAGAATTTTTGCCCCATAATCAAGTTTCATCGCCTAGCCCTATTTCACTGAGGTCTATTTTTACTACTCCTTTCCCACTAAAGGGATGGACATTGCTGTGATGGGGTTAAGGGGCGAAGCCCCCAACATATTTAAATCTTGACTAGGAAGGGAGTATCAGAAGGGAGGTCTTTGAATCTGGTCCAAACTTCTGGTCTGTTTTGGATAGTTCATTCTATACTTTGTAGTGTGCTGTCTAGAGGTTTTAGCTATGACCTCTGAAGTTTATTTATCTAACTGCGATTGAGCTACCAAGCCTGTAAATACTTGCCTGTAAATACCCTGTAAACTGAGCTCGTTAAATAAAGCTAAATGCAATGCTCCAGCCTGTAACCGACAATCAGGTAGCAAAACTTTTGCAGGCATACCACGCCTCGCCATCAGATTCACTTCGACAACAAATAGTTGAACTGCATTTTGATTTGGTTCATTCTGCTATTCGTGAGGCAATTAATCAGTCAGAGCTTTGGCATACGCCAAGTTATCTCTATTTACTAGATTACGGTTTTAAGAGTTTGTTGCAAGCGATCGAGCAGTTTGATCCCACAAAGGAAGAATCCTTTCGGCTGTTTGCCAAGTCTTATATATGCGAATATGCTAAAAACCTAATTCTCACGCAGCAATATAACGACCAATATCCTGAGAAATATCTTGAGCCAGACGATCAAATTAATTCTGAGATAAAGACAGAGCTAGAAGAACAAATTTATCCAGATTCTCCTCTGTCTAAACAAATAAATAGTAAAGCTAAAAAACATAAAAGTTTTCGCTTATCTTCAGACGAATCTAAATCTTTACAACAGGTTGTGATTAGTCTTGATGGTCGCGTTCAGCCACAGGAATCTCAACCAAGTCAACTTGTTGACCAATTGAAGTCCCAGACTTGGCAATTGCTCAAGCGATATCAAGCATCGCCCACCGTAGAGCTAAGGAATTATATTGTAAATCTGAATTTGGGCTTGGCAAGAAAAGAAGCTTTCCATTGGACAAATCAATGTACAGAACCATTTGAAGACCTGTTACAAGTGGGGGTAATGGGATTAATTCGGGCAATAGAACGTTTTGATTGCGATCGCCAAAATGCTTTTAGTTCTTTCGCTGTGCCATATATTCGTGGAGAGATACAGCATTATTTGAGGGATAAATCTTCTACAGTTCGCATTCCGCGTCAGTGGTTAGAAACTTACAATCACGCTTGTAAGATTTTGCCAGATCTAAGGGAAAGGCTGCACCGAGAACCGACTTCTAAGGAAATTTCCCAAGCATTAAATATCTCGATCGCGGAGTGGCAAGAAGTCAAACTAGCCTGTCAAAACCGTCAACCCGTGAGCTTAGATGCCAGTGTGAGCAATGACGAAGACGATGGTAGTAGTTCTCTTGGTGATATGGTTACCGATCACAAATATCGCAGTTTTCAGTTAGCTCAAGAAGAAGGAATACGTCTTTATCAAGGGCTTTCTCATTTGGAAGATCGTACCCGCCAAATTATTGAATATGTATTCCTAAAAGAATTTACGCATCGTGAAGTAGCCGAAATCCTTGGCATTAGTGCGGTTACAGTTTCACGCCAGGTGAAGAAAGGTTTAGAAACGTTAAAGAAAGTGATGAATACCCCTTTAGATTTATGAAGGAGATTTATGAAGGAGATTTATGAAGGAGATTTATGAAGGAGATTTATGAAGGAGATTTATGATCTACTTAGACGGAGGCTCTGAAAGATAGTCAGATAATTTTGCCAATTTAAGGATTTAAAGCTATGCCTCGGCTACGCTCAGCAGCAGTACAGTAAGGGGGCTATGCCCCAACCCCACTCATCTTTCAGATGGCAACGACAAGAGTGGTAGGATATAGGCAATTCTAATGACCCCAATTCAGCATTTGAGAGCCAACCTTGTCAGAAACCTTAGCCCAAAATCCAGCCCAAAATCCCCAAACAGTCCATCCAATTAGGCACTGGTGGTCAGAGTTTAGCCTCCAAACCAAGTTGATGGCGGTTTTGACTTTGATTGTTTCTTTGCTGATGAGCGGTATTACATTTTGGGCAGTAAATGACATTCAAACCGATGCCAGGATGAATGATACTAGGTTTGGTAGGGACTTAGGACTCCTACTAGCTGCCAATGTGGCACATTTAGTTGCCGATAATGACCTCACAGAAGTTGCTAGAGTCTCCAAGGAGTTCTATGACAGCAGTTCAAGTATTCGCTACATTCTCTACGCCGACCGCGATGGCGAAATCTATTACGGTATTCCCTTCTCAGCCAATGAAGTGCAAAGCTCCCTCACTATTCGTCGCCGTATTCAATTACCAGAGGATATTGCTGCCAATCCCAGTCGTCCTCTCGTGCGTCAACACGTTACCCCAGCCGGCGAAGTGACAGATGTATTTGTGAATCTCAGCTATGACCAAAAGCAACTAGGAGTTTTAGCGATCGGGATCAATCCAAACCCTGCGG
>JBBRVV010000236.1:0-4115 GCA_038246525.1 Pseudanabaenales cyanobacterium | reverse complement strand
TGACTTCTACCTCTACCATGTTGCAGCCTGCTGTAGTTGGCGATCGCCACTATGGTGTTGCTAGAGCCGTACAAAAGAATCTCCAACGCTACAAAGAGCTACAGGACATTATTGCGATTTTAGGCTTGGATGAATTGTCCGAAGATGACCGCCTGTTGGTGTCTCGCGCTCGTAAGGTTGAGCGTTTCTTGTCTCAGCCCTTCTTCGTAGCTGAAATCTTCACTGGCTCTCCTGGTAAGTATGTCACCATTGGCGAAAGCATTGATGGATTTGAGCGTATCCTCAAGGGTGAGTTTGATGAGTTACCTGAGCAGGCATTCTACTTGGTGGGCAATATTGATGAAGCGATCGAAAAGGCTGCCAAAATCAAAGCGAAAGAAGCTAAGTAACCTCTGAAATCCTTAATCCTCCTCTGATTGGTTTCTAGTGATTCCTAGCAATTATTTGGGGGAGGGAAATAAGTAGAAATATATATTTCCTCGCTCACTTATATAAAATTCACCTATATAAAGTTATATGACCTTAACTGTAAAAGTTATTTCCCCTGACCAAACCGTGTTGGATGAGGCGGCTGAAGAGGTAATCTTGCCTAGCACTACTGGACAATTGGGCATTTTGACTGATCACGCGCCTTTATTGACTGCCTTAGAGATTGGTGTTTTGCGCTACCGTAAAGATAAGTCCTGGCAAGCGATCGCTCTAATGGGTGGTTTTGCCGAAATTGAAGATAATGAAGTGACAGTTTTGGTGAACAGCGCTGTATTGGCAAGTGCGATTGATCCAGCGATCGCTAAACAAGATTTGACCGCAGCCGAACAAGCTTTGAGCAAGATTAAGCCCGAAGATAAGCAGGGTAAAATGCAAGCAGAAACCAACCTACGCCGCGCTAAAGCCAAGTTACAAGCTACTATTGCGATCTAAATCTTAAGTAAAAATTACGGATGATTTCTATTTAGCTGGGTTTAATACCTTCCTGTGTATATTTAGTCTTATATATTTTGACTTATATATTTTTGACTGAGAACCTAGCTCAGTACAGGTAATAAAGTAGACTCAGCTAAATGATTTTGATCCCATGCCCTTAATTACTGGATTAGCGATCGCTTCAATTGCAGGTTTGATTGGCTTTGGCTTTAGTCGGTTAGTACCTTACAATTTTCGCTGGTTTATGCAACAGCGGCGCCCACGTTGGTTGACCATTGAACCTTTGATTCCATTTATTTGGATTTTTATTTTTATCTGTGGTATTGGTTCAGCTACCTATGTTTGGCAAGCTCAGCCTTCACAGGTTTGGTTAATAATGACGGCATATATAGTTTTAGAGCTATTAATTCTGTCTTATACGCCTGTGCTTTGTCGATTACGCAGTCTCACAGCAGGGACGATTGTGGGAGCATTGGGCTTTTGTTGGGGTGTATTTCTCATCACCCAGGTTTGGAGTATTTCTACAGGGGCTGTATGGCTATTAGTCCCTTTTTTGTTGTGGTCGCCGATTGGTACATTTGTCACCTGGTCAATGATTTGGCTGAATCCTAAGGCAAGATGATATTGGTACGAAGTCAGGTATTGTAACCTTAGCCTAATTCCTGATTAACCAGCAAATGCCCTGGGAATTGAAGAAAATCACCACAGGTTAGAAAACTTGGTTCTCCTTGCATATTTGGTGAGATACGAGTATTTACGGCTAGACGGTAGAAGTGATTAAATCGCGATCGCTCAACATTATCTGGTAAGGTTTCTTTTCTTTTCTGCACAAACAATTTCTGAAAACCTGGATCGACTTCTCCTGTAAAAGAATCTCTTGTAGGTACTGGGCAACGTTGGCAGGGATTAACGCCAAGCAATTCTACTGCGCCAATTTTAACTGGAATTAAGCGCTCGCTTGAACCAAATAACCGATCTTCGCCAAAAGCTGTCATATTCTCAATTTCCAAATTAGTACGAAAACGTCGCCGAATTTCTCCTAAGCTCAAATTAGGGAACCAAGATTTTACCTCCACTAGCGTTGCCGTACTGATTAAAGTAGCCGCAGGTGAAGCAGAATCATCGGGAAAACCGCCCTCAAGATTTTCAACTAAAGACACGATAAAGCCAAAGTAATCGCTAAACCATTGTTCAAGTTGAGCGCGATCGCTACTCAAATCAAATTCTTCTTGCTCAAAATCTCCAGGATCAAATTCATCTTGATGTTCTGGTTCTATTCCCAACCTAATTTTATTTGCAGGTAGATTGTAACTTGCACGAATTTTATGAATTAACGGCGTTCGTTTGCCATTGATCAAATTCTGTACCTGATCGACCAAAGCCAGATAGCGATCGCCAGCTAAAGCCCCATTTGCCAAAACTTTTACCTGCCCCAAGCGCACACCATCCAGGGACTTAATTGGGAAAACCCAAATTTGACTGAGGCTAGGGGAATTGAGCAGATCTGGATTAATTGGAGGATATGGCGAATTCATAGATGTGCGAATGACTGGGCAAATAAGTTTGCAAAATTGCGCCGACAATGGGTAGAGTAGATTTTAGCCGATGGCTTTGAGTTTGACTATGCTGGCACCCAACCCGATTACTCCGACCTTGCTCAAATGGCAGCGATCGCAATCTTCACCGCTGACTCGTCAAGTGGAAGTTTTTCAGGCAGCTTTTATTTTTTTGTTTTTTCTCTGGTGGGACAACCTGCGCCAAAACAGCAACTCCCGTATAAGGCAACGGCGGGCTAGATGGCTAGTTAAAACTATTCTCAATTTGGGTCCAACTTTTATCAAGGTTGGACAGTCTATGTCTACCCGCATTGATTTACTGTCGCCCGAATATATTGAAGCTTTAGCCGAATTAACTGATCGCGTGCCGCCCTTCCCTGTGCAAGAAGCGATCGCCGTAATCGAGTCAGAACTGGGCAAGTCGATTTATACCCTCTACCGTGATTTTGATCCCAAACCCTTAGCCGCCGCCAGTTTAGGGCAGGTGCATCGAGCCAGACTGCATAGTGGAGAAGAAGTAGTGGTAAAAATTCAGCGCCCAGGCTTAAAGCAACTATTTGACCTGGATAGTTTAGCGGTGGCAAAGTTAATCAAGGTTTTACGGCGTTTTTGGCAAGCTGCCCGCAGGTACGAGTTAGAAGGCATTTATGATGAATTTTTTACAGTGCTATACCAAGAAATTGATTACGTGCATGAGGGCAAGAATGCCGATCGCTTCCGCCAAAATTTTGCTGATTATCCCCGCATTGTTGTGCCGAAGGTGTATTGGGAATATTCCAGTTCTAAGGTATTGACCCTAGAGTATGTGCCTGGGATTAAAGTCGATCAAAAGGAAGCGCTAAAGCAAGCAGGCATTGATCCTAAGCAGATTAATCAAATTGGCATTTGCTGTTATCTCAAACAATTTTTGCAAGATGGGTTTTTCCATGCCGATCCTCATCCTGGAAATTTGGCAGTAACCACCCAAGGTAATTTAGTTTTTTATGACTACGGCATGATGGCAGAAGTCCCAGCTATGAGTCGTGATCAAATGATCAAAAGTTTCTTTGCAATTCTGCGCAAGGATACTGAAGTAGTGGTGGATACCCTGCTAGAAATGGGCTTGATTACCAAAGTGGGCGACATGACCCCAGTTAAGCGAATTATGAAATTTGTCTTAGATAAATTCACCGAAAAGCCTGTAGACATCAGAGCCTTTGAAGAAATGCGCACCGAAATTGTCACTCTATTTGAATCTCAGCCTTTCCGTCTGCCCGCCAAGATGACCTATGTGTTGAAATCCCTTACCACCCTAGATGGCATTGCTCGCATTCTTGATCCTGAATATAACCTCACGGTTGCGGCTCAGCCTTTTGTGCGCAGTATCGCTACTCAGGGCGGGGGCAATCTTTTAGCCAGCCTAGCAAATCAAGCTAAAGATCTGTTCCGCGATCGCTTCAATCAACCTAGCCCCACCATGCAATTACTCAGGCGTTTAGAAGAACGTTTAGAAAGAGGAGAGCTACAAGTTCAAGTTAAATCTTTGGAAAGCGATCGCACTCTACGCCGACTGGATTTGGGCATGAAGGTATTGATCTACGCTTGTTTAATGGGATTCTGCTTAGTTTCATCGGCAATTCTATTAGTGGGAAGTCT
>JBBRVV010000235.1:0-4160 GCA_038246525.1 Pseudanabaenales cyanobacterium | reverse complement strand
TTCTCTTTTGAGGAAATTACCTGCTGATTGAATCCGAATCGCATAGCTGCCACCTTTGCTAATCTTTTCAGAAATCATGGCAATTTGGGCTTCCGTAATCTTAATTACTGGTTCCTTAGGTTCTTGATCGGGCAGAAATTCTAACAGGCGGCGGGCAGTTTGATCGGCTTGTTGAAGCATCTGATTGATTACCTGTTGTCTCTGAGCATTATTTAAGCTCGATTTGGTAATTCCTACCGCTAAAATTTGTTCTTTCCGAATCGCAACATCACCCAAACGTAAGGTTTGCAGACTCAAGGCTAAGCGATCGCGCAGGTTTTGCAGGTTAGCAAGATCGGTCAGGAGTTCAGAACGTTGTTTCTCTAGTTGATTGAAGCGAGTTTGAGCATTAGCCACCTTTTGGCGCAGTCCCGCTTGTTCTTGTTTGCTCTGTTGTAGATCGCTAGTTAGTTTGATTTGTTCTCGTTGCAGCGCTGCCTTGGTATCAACCAGATTTTGCTGTTCAGCCTGAAGTTGACGGTTGCGATCGCCCAGTTCCTTTTCTTTTACTTGTACTCGATCCAGTTCTTGCTTAATTAAATCTAGATCGCTAGAAGTTTTTTGTAATTGCGCTTGAGTTTGAGTTTGTTGCAATAATGCTTGCACCCTTTGGCGGTTAGTGCTGTCTAATTGTTGTTTTGCCGTGCTGATTTGGGTACGCGATCGCGCCAATTCCAATTCTGCTGCTTGTTTAAGATTCTGCGCATCTTTGAGTTCAGTGCGAATGCTTTCTAGTTGAAAAAGTCCTTGACGCAATTGACTGCTAGTTGCCAACATTACTCCTAGGGTAGTAGCCGAAATCAGCCCACCCGTGACAATTGTGATCAAAGTTGCCGTTTTGCGGGGACGCAGCTTGAAAATACTTAGTCTGGCTTTACCAATTTTGGAACCTAACCGATCCCCGACTGTAGCGATCGTCCCGCCCAAAAATAAAACCGCAAAGATTAAGATGTATCCGTCCATTAAATTTTTTTAACCTCACCCCTTGATCTTAGCATTGCCCTGGGTGATTCAGCCAATTAGATAGAGAGACGAGGTTGAGCGTCCCAGAGACATAGAATGGGCTGAATAGTTGCAAAATAAGGAAGATAAAGTATGAAGTCTGAAAGAGTAAAGGAATCAGGGCAAACGCATTGAAAAAGTAGAAGATAAAAATACTTTGGGAATGGAGAATTACGATGGTTCAAGTAAGCAATCAACTTTTTTGCGGCACTTAGGGTAATAGAACCAGGAATAGAATTGCTTCCACGGCATCTTCATGCCCGAAATCTTGGACAAGCTAATTTACTTTGTCGAAGTTCAGTTTCAAAGGAAAGCTGAGTTCTATAGGCAGTTTCTGAGTGAGATTTTACTTTATCTCAACCAGTATCAATCATCTTAAGATTGGCGGGCAGTTGCAATTTTTGCCAAACATAGTCTTGAGAGCAAGAATCTAACAACTTTCCAACCAGAATTAATTTCTAGTGAGCGCATATTGCGAATTTACTTGGACGAACTGCTACAGCCAGACTTCATTACCATAGGGCTGATTCAGTTAATCACTAACAAAGATGAAGAAGCTCCTCAGTGCTGCTCATCACTAGGAGGTTTTTAATTGCTTAATTAGAGTAATAATATTTACTGTGAGCCGATTGGTTGGTATATTTTGACTAAAAACTTGCCCATACAAATCAATCACTTACTTCATTAGCATTGTTTTAATTAAGTCGGTCTTTACTTTTAGCGTTGGGGTGGTTGCTGATACCAGTTTCCCTTATCTTTTT
The DNA here is from genome assembly GCA_038246525.1 of Pseudanabaenales cyanobacterium. Taxonomy (GTDB): domain Bacteria; phylum Cyanobacteriota; class Cyanobacteriia; order Pseudanabaenales; family Pseudanabaenaceae; genus JANRLH01. The sequence goes on along the minus strand of JBBRVV010000235.1, from coordinate 2,358 downwards.
AATAATAAAAAGAATTGTAAATGAGTAATGTAGGAAACCAGGATTCAAGAGTGATTTGGCAGACTTCTAATTCTGAATCCTTGCCTGGTGCAAACTTCAGCTGTTGAGCATCAATCAATTTTACCACCGAGCGAATGCCATATACCAGCGCAGTCAAGCCAGCCAGATCTAGCCAAACTTGCCAGGGTAATTGGGTTTTTTTAACAGTTAATTCTTTTCCATTGCAGGCGATCGCGATTCTAGTTTCCAAATTATTTTCTTGCACCGCCATTACAATTCTGCCTGTAAAACTAGCTTTTAGCCCAGATAAAGCTGCAACCGCATCTACTACTCTCACCATCCAAGGATTAGGATTAAGTTTCATACTTCCAGATTTTGGCAGATCTTCGAGCCAGGCATAGAAATTTTCTCCTAATTTCACTTCTAGTTCTAGGTCTTGAATTTGATCGCGATGACTAGCAAAAAAGCGAAATAGTCGATCTCTAGCAGCTAAGCTTGTCCAGTAAATCTCTTTTACTGAAATACAAAAATCCTGTTGACTATCGATTGTATAAATCGCGATCGCTTGTACTTGTTGATCTTTGGTTAAAATCACGGTCAAAGTTTCGCGGTAGGGTAATTGCCAGTTAGCTAGATCCAGATTCGCCAATACCTGACCATGCCAGCGATCGCTTACTAAGTCTCCTTGCCATAAATCTTGCAGAAATGCTTGAACCAGATCTCTTACTTCGATAGTCGGCAAACGCGCTAATCGCCAATTTTCCAAGCTCAATTTAAGGTGATGAGCCAAGCCTGCCAAGGGAATTTTTAGTTTTAAATTAGCATTAGCCGCCACATAGCCAAGTCGTTGATAAAAACTTTGCTTAAACGGCAGTAACATACTTACACTCATACCCAACTGGGGCATCTGAATAACTACTTTTTCGACCAAAGCCCTGACATAGCCGCGATCGCGAAATTCAGGATAACTCCAGACCCCAGCGATCCCACCCATCACTTTGATCCTGCCTCGCACCACCTGCTCAAATCGCCACAGGATCAAGCCACCAACCATCTTGCCATCAACAAATACCGCCCAAATTTGATTAGCCGCCATCGCCATCAACCACTCAGGCTCAGCCTCCTTGCCATCACCATTAAAGTAAGCATAGCGATCGCCCTGATAATATTCCTCTAGTTCTTCGGGCTTAACTTGACGAATCAGCATAAAAAAACTGGAAAATAAGCCTAATTTCTCTCATCATTAAATATCCCAACTTGATACAATGATGAACGTTAAATATAATTGTTAAAAATAAATTAAAGGTTAAAAATTATGGCAGGTACTACTGGAGAGCGTCCATTTGGCGACATCGTAACTAGCGTGCGCTACTGGGTAATTCATAGTTTGACTATTCCCGCGCTTTTTTTGGCAGGATTCCTATTCGTTTATACTGGTCTTGCTTATGACATATTTGGTACTCCCCGTCCTAGCGAGTACTACAGTCCGCAGAAGCAAGAGATTCCAATTCTGCAAGATCGCTATGATAATTCCCAAACTTTACCCCGTTAAGCTTTTAATTTAATTCTTCTTACTTTCCCGCTAATTTAACTACCTAAAAATAAAAGTAATATGGCTTCAGATAATCCCAACCAACCCGTTACCTATCCTGTTTTTACAGTCCGCTGGCTAACCATCCACGCCCTTGGTGTACCCAGTGTGTTTTTCATCGGTTGCATTTCTGCCATGCAGTTTCTCAACCGTTAATCATTGGCTATTTTGATTTCATTTCCAAGTCCACCTAATTTAGTAACTGATTAGAATTTAATTTAGAGATTTATTATGGCTGAAAAAAACCCCAACTCCCAACCAGTAGAATTAAATCGTACTTCCTTATTTTTAGGTTTATTACTGATTTTCGTTACGGTTCTACTCTTCTCTAGTTACTTCTTTAACTAGACTCTTGTTGCAAGACAAATCATATTTAATCTTTAAAAATTGGAGAATCTCAAATGTTTAAGAATGGACGTATACCTCTATGGTTGGTTGCAACTGTAGCGGGAATTGCAGCACTTTCAGTATTAGGACTATTTTTCTATGGTTCTTATGTCGGCACTGGTTCCGCCCGCTAGAAAATCTATGCCCTTTTGCACAATCTGATTTTTTATTGTGACTTCTAAAAGTGTAAATACAGAGAATAATAGGGGAAATACTTCCAACTATGGCTTTAATTCCCTTCCTCTCAAATGCGAAAGTTTGAATATTATTCAAGAAAATAGCTATGAAAATAGCCCGTCCGAGCAAATTTCTGGACACTTTCTTGAGCAAGAATCTGAATCTCAAGCCCTATCTCAAACTCAGGCTCAAACTCAGGCTCA
>JBBRVV010000234.1:0-4178 GCA_038246525.1 Pseudanabaenales cyanobacterium | reverse complement strand
TGCCATTTGATCGCAAATCTACGCCGATTAATAATTTGATTCTGCTTGATTCCATTAGCAGGGTTCACACCAGCCGTAACTCCTTCATAATGGATGACTACTGATTGCGGTTGATAGAGGACTCTATAGCCTAGTTTTCGCAACTCAAAACAAAGATCTGTATCTTCGTAGTAGGCAGGAAAGTAGAGGGGAGAAAATCCGCCAATCTGGCTAAATAAATCACGTTTCACTAATAGGCAAGCTGCCGAACAGTAGTCAACTTCGCGTAAATAGTTGTATTCAGGTTCATTCGCACTTTCTAAGCGATCGCTAAACTTGCCATAATTCCAGGCTCTCCCATCTTGCCACACCACTCCTCCCGCTTCTTGAAGGCTGCCATCGGGATAAATCAATTTTGAACCAACTGCGCCAACTTTAGGATTCTCTTCCATTGCGGCTACTAGACTCTCTAACCAACCTAGCAAAACTTGAGTGTCATTATTTAAGAAACAGAGATAATTCCCTTTAGCGATCGCTGCACCCAGATTACAACTAGCAATAAAGCCTAAATTTTGAGAATTAGTCAAAATACGAATGCCTTCTATTTGACTGAGAATGTGGCTAGTATCGTCAGTAGATGCGTCATTTACCACAATAAGTTCAAAGGGTAAATCTGGCTGAGATTTAGCGATCGCCTTTAGACAGTTAAAGGTATAAAGAGAATTGTTATGAACTGGAATAATAATCGAAACTTGGGGAGTCACTTTAGGGTAAGGAAAATCAAGTGCATAGGGCAAACTTAGCGCCGCCTCAGGTAACCATGATTGATTGATAATTTGCTCAAAGATTGAGAAAGAATCTTGATCAGAAGTCTTTAACTTTTTTTTTCCGCTACAAGTCGCTTAAGCCAAAACCAAATCTGGCGTAGTCGCCAAAATTTAGAAGTTTTCATTGCCGCAATTTCATTTTCTAGTTGAGCGATCGCCGTTTGATCAATTAAGCGATATTCATTTAGAAGTTGAATCTGGTTGGATAAAATTTGTTCTCTCTGCTTGAGTCTTTGGTTAGTATAGTAATCAAAATCAGTTTTGTAGGCAATGTAGTAATAATCTAGCCCTTGATTGAACTGATGACAGAATTGATCCTTAGTAAAGTGAGATTCTCTACTTTCCAGGAATCTCTCCATGGTAGAAATTTGCTGCCCACACTCTGTGACTAAGAGTTCCCAAATCATCTCAGGTTTAGTGCCGTAGCAATCAGCCGCACCCATGCCATGTTCAAATATGATTACTGGCTGACATCGCTTAATAGTCTGCACTGCCCCTCTCAGCACTTCTAATTCCGCCCCTTCCACATCAATTTTAATCAGATCTATATTTACATGATCTGGGACGATCCGATCCAAACATTGAGTTTTTACCTTCAATTCGATAATCTGTTCTTCAGATTCCATATTATCGCGAAAATACTTGCGTTTTTGTAACCCACTGAAGGCGGGATTGGATTCTACAAATAGAAAGCTGGTTTCTCTTTCCGAATCGGATAGAGCTAAATCAAAGAAATTTAGATTTTGATAGTCTTTAAATCGAGTAAGTAAGTCCTGGTAATAATTTGGCAGCGGCTCAAAGGCGAAGTGATGACCTTTTGGGGCAAATTTAAGAATCTCAGCGAGAATCTCGCCTACATGACAACCTACATCGACACAATTGGAATCGAATTCTAATACCACTTGCATTACCGCGATCGTCTCTCGGTCATATTTGGTGTTTTTATCTATTTGCTCGGCTTCTTGTTTAGCTTCTTGTTTGGCTTCTGATCGATTATTCGCTAATTTCTGGTTTAGGTGATGCAACTGCAATAATGACTTACTCGGATGCTGATGGGTAGGTGCTTGAGAATGAGGGTAAGGGCTTGGTAAATCGGCAATTTGATCTAGTTCTTTTAGTAACTTTAGCGATTCTGGCACCAGTTGTTGAATTCCCTGAACAATAGGAAGTTGCCAGTCAAGTTCGCCAAATAATTGTGGATCATATACTTTAGCTAAGGTCTGAGCAGATGGTGATTTGGCAATTTTCAAATTAAATTTAGCTTTAACTAACTCAGGTAAGCGATCGCAATTCGCTAAAAATTCATTTATATTCATCAAAATAGATTGAGCCGAATGCAAGCGATAGAAATCTAACAGTGCTTGATTATAGTATTGCCAAATGCGTAAAGGGTAGTCGGGATTAGTTAGGAACACAGGTGCATTCAAGCGTAAAATCGAATCTGCTACATCCCAAGGATAGCGATAAACCAAGATAAAGCGAGCTTGAGGCATTAATTCTTGCCAAAAATCTAGCAGCAAAGTCGTGCGGGGATCTTTCCAACCCCAAGCTGTGTTGAGATTCTCTCTTTTGAGAATCAAGGATTCTGCTAGAGAGCGATATTTAGAGAACTTACTGCGATCTAACTTTTCTGATTCTGTCCATCCCCAATCTGTCCAGCCAATGGAGTCGCGATCGCTAGATTCCTGTAAAATCTGACGCTGAAACTCCAAAAAGTCCAAGTCCTCAAAGTAACCACGTTGATTGTTTTGATCTGCTTTGAATAATTCTTCTCCCATCAAGATACCCAACTCCTGAAAGAATGAAGCGGTAAGTGAAGTGCCAGAACGGTGCATTCCCGTAATAATTAAAGGGGAATTGGTCATGGTGCTACTTGGGAGATTGAATCTAAATGGCTGAAACGATAGTCAATATCCACAGGAATCGCTAACAATCCGTAGGAAGAGAGAGAGCCAATCACCGTGAGTGGTAGACAGTCTCGGCGGCGATCAAGTGGCACAATCCTTTGGTCTGCGGTCAGTTCAGAAACACCTGCGGTAATAGTGTAACTGCCAGGAGTGAGGTAGCAAGCCCAGCTAAATTCTATTGTGATTTCAGTAGCAGCAGGGATTTGGGGTAAGGGACAGGGCGAACCAAGTGTACTATGCCCCACGGCGGCAATGCCATTAAGGGTCTTGATTTTGAAACCAGCGATCGGTCTTTCAATTGGCTGATGGAAGAAAATTGTGGAACATACCGTTACTCGCTCACCACAGCGCACAGTTTGAGTTTCTCTGCCCGATTCGTCAAATAATCGCACCTCCATTAGTTCTGCGCCGCCTATACCAATCCTAGATTCGCCAATTTCTCCAGCCACCGCCGCCTTAATCTCATGGCGAAAGCTTTTCCCATCTGCTTCTCTCTGCGCCATCATGGCACTGTAGGCTAAGGTAATTTGATGAGGTTTGCCCACCTGCAAAATTTGATGATTGTCTAGGAGAATAGCGCGATCGCAGAGATTTAATACACTATTCAGATCATGGGAAACAAAGAGAATGGTCACGCCACTTTCTGCCATTTCTTCTAGCTTGCGAAAACATTTGCGCTGAAACAGAATATCTCCCACCGCCAAGGCTTCATCTACAATTAGAATCACTGGATCGACATTTACGGCGACAGCAAAAGCTAAGCGCACAAACATGCCACTGGAGTAAGTTTTGACTGGTTGATCAATAAAGTCACCAATATCGGCGAAGGCAGTGATCCGCTCGAATCTTGCCTCGATTTCGCTAATACTCAAGCCCAACAATCGACCATTAAAAAATACGTTCTGTCGCCCCGTAAATTCAGGATTGAAGCCACTACCGAGCTCCAAGAGGGCAGAGATTCTACCATTTACCTCGACTTTACCTGTGGTAGGAGTCATGGTACCAGCAATGATTTGCAGTAGGGTACTTTTGCCTGAACCATTTTGTCCAATTATGCCTAGAGTTTGCCCTCTGCCGACCTCTAGGTTGATATCCTGTAAAGCCCAAAAGTCTGGCGATCGCTTTATGCCTGGCAGAAATAGCTCTTTTAACCGATCTGCTGGCTTAGCGTAGCGCCGAAAGGATTTAGAAACATTGGTAAGACGGATGGCGGTATCACTCACTTTCCTGACTACTTCCCTGTCTTTGTTCCTTAACTTTTCCTTTTTCTCTGACCTGATCTTGTATTCTGACCCGATCTCGTTCTCTGAAATTACTTAGAAGCATTAAACCAAATTCTGGAATGAATATGTACCTAAATTACCTACTAAAGTATCAGAAACTATCCAAAGCATTTCTGCATAAAAGTGCAAGATCGTAACCTTAGCCCTATACCGTGTATTCTAAAATCAGAATTTTGGCAATT
>JBBRVV010000233.1:0-4206 GCA_038246525.1 Pseudanabaenales cyanobacterium | reverse complement strand
GAACAATTTCTCATGCCAGATACCTCCACAGTAAATAATTATGTGCTTTATCATGGCAACTGCTATGACGGTTTTGGCTCTGCCTGGTCTGCTTGGACGGCTCTAGGCGATCGCGCTCACTATATTCCAGTGCAATATGGCGAACAGCCTCCCGATTTACCCAAAGATGCCAAGGTGGTAATTGTAGATTTTTCCTACCCGCGCCAGGTTTTATTGCAAATGCGCGATCGGGTGGCGGACTTAACTCTATTGGATCATCATGTCACCGCTAAGGAAGATTTGGCCGGCTTAGATTTTGCTGTCTTTGACATGAATCGTTCAGGCGCAATGCTGGCGTGGCAATTTTGGCATCCCCTAGAGCCGATTCCACCTTTGATTGCCTACATTCAAGATCGTGACCTTTGGCGTTTCGATCTGCCCTTTAGTCGTGAAGTTTTTGCCGCGCTTTGTTCCTACTCAATGGATTTCCAGATTTGGGACAAATTAAAAGTTGAAAATCTAATTGAAGACGGAAAGGCAATTTTACGATTTCAAGAGCGAATGGTAGCCCTGATCTGTGACCAGGCATATTTTAAAGAAATTGGTGGGTTTAAGGTTCCAGTGGTAAACGCAACTTCAGCTTTTTCCGATGTTGCCTATGAGCTTTGTCTTCGCTACCAAGATGTAGCGTTTGGCGCATATTATTTTGACCGTAAAGACCATAATCGTCAATGGGGACTGCGTTCAGTGGGTGACTTTGATGTATCAAAAATAGCGCAAAAAATGGGTGGTGGTGGACATCGCAATGCGGCGGGATTTGTTGAGAAGTTAAGTAATCTAGATGCTTCTTAAGTTTAGGCTCATCTTGCTATTGACAATGTTTAATTTATTTTTTGCGTAAGTCCGATCACGATCGTACAACGCCGCCAGCACTGTGAAACTAATTAGCGAGGCTAATCAGCAAAGATTATGAGCCAAAAATTATGAGTCAAAATGTTTGGATCACTCGCCACGGCAATCGTTTAGATTTCATTCAGCCAGAATGGTTTAATACCGCCCTGCACCCCTACGATCCACCCTTAGCCGAAGATGGTTTTTTGCAAGCACAGGCATTAGGGAGAAGATTAAAATCAGAGCGCATCTCTCAAATCTTCTGTTCTCCTTTTTTACGCACCGTCCAAACTGCTACTGAAGTTGCCCAAATTCTCAATCTTTCGATTAAGCTAGAGCCAGGTTTAGGAGAATGGCTTCATGCCGATTGGATGCCAAAAATGCCAGAGAGAATGTCACTTTCAGACTTAGTAAAAGCATATCCTCTTATTAATTCTTCGCATCAGCCCTTGATTCAACCCGCTTATCCTGAAACTGAAGCCGATGTATTGAAGCGCACTGGCAAAGTTAGTCAAATTTTGAGCGATCGCTATCCAAATGAGAATATTTTGCTAGTCACCCATGCCGTAGCATTACAGGGAGCAGCCTGGGGTTTGGTGAAGGGGAATCCGCCGATTGCGGCAAAGTTTTGTTGCTTAGTCAAAGCTGTTAGATTATCTCAGGCTCCTTTATCTCAGGCTCAGTCTTCTCAAGATCAGAGATCTCAGGGCTGGCAATTAGAACTTGCTGGTGATGTTTCTCACTTAAACAATTAAAAACCTAGACGGGGGCTAAGCCCCCAATCTCAGTCAGCTTTTAGAACTCAGCTTTCAGATGTACAAAGCCAGAGAAATTCTTCTCAAAGCCTCCTATCTACTCATAAATCCAAGCAGAAGTAGCAGGCGACCAATTAGTAAGTTCTTCGGGCTGGAACCAAAGACTAATTTCGCGATCGCTATTCTCAGATGAATCAGATCCATGAATAATATTGCGCCCTACATCTACACCATAGTCGCCGCGAATTGTGCCATTATCTGCATCTAGGGGATTGGTCTTGCCGATCATCTTGCGAGAAGTAGCAATAACCCCTTTTCCTTCCCAAACCATCGCAATTACAGGGGCGGAGGTAATGAAGTTTACCAAACCAGGGAAAAAGCTGCGTTCTTGATGCTCTTCATAGTGCTTCTCAGCTAATTCACGACTGACCTGCATCATTTTCAAACCGACTAACTGAAAGCCCCTAGATTCAAGTTTCTGAATAATGTTGCCTACTAGACCACGCTGCACACCGTCGGGCTTGATTGCTAAAAAAGTACGTTCCATTATTTTGTGTTTAGAATTTTTGTTTAGATTTTGTGATTAGCCTTAGAGTCGACTAAATCAGGACTTTTGCCAAACAATTATAGAACTTGAGAGTAGCGATCGCACTAGATCAATCCAAATTAATAAATTTGATCGTTTACCTGGCATTGTTTACCTGGCATCGCTTAATCCTACTTACCAATCAGCCTAGCCCCAAAATCGGTAGACAAATATGTCTGACTCTCTCTCAAATGTTTGAATTTAACTAATTGTTTATATATCTCAAGAGTGAGAGTAATTATTAAAAAACTTAATATATTACAAGAGCAAATTATATTTTTTGTTGTCGAATTTAAAACCATGAGTACGAAAAAGCAGGCGGATACCCAAACTATAGATAGACAAGCTAAAGAGAAACAAAATTCTCAAGGCTCTTCTGAGATCTCTCAAAAGCTAAACTCACTGATGGCAGCATTTCAAGGCGACCTCACTTCCGTTGATCCTGAAAGCATTGGTGAATGGTATGACTTGCTGCACCAATCGAAAGAGCCTCAATTCAAAGAACTCGCTAGCGGATTGAAAGAGCTTCAAAAACTGCTAAAAAGTAAGGAAGCTTCAGGGCATGAAGTGGGCGAATTGCTATGTCATCTAGGTGAGCAAACCTCTAACTTTGAAGCCGATCAAGAAGTCAAAGCATCTCTACAAACAATTGGTAAGCAACTGACTAAGGTTGGTCGCTCTCTAGCTAAAGAAGAAGACCGAGAGCAGATTGAATCTTTGGATTCTCTTCTAGAAACCCTAGGACAAGAACCTAACAAAATTGATACTGAGTCTGCTATTGGTGGCATCGATCAGTGGTACAACCTACTTCATCAAGCCGATGATGCAAAGCTTAAAGCGATCGCTGGTGAACTGAAGGAACTGAAAAAGCTACTTAAGGGAAGCAAGACCAAAGGTAGTGACCTAAGCGAGTTACTAGTGAAGCTAGGCGAACAAACCACCGAATCTGCGGCAAAGGCTGGAAGAGGCTTCAAGGGCGCTATTCAGAAGTTGGGTAAGGCTTTATCCAAATTGGGTAAAGCTCTAGATCAAGCTTAACAGCTTGGTTTTTTTGGTTGTTAATCTTCAGAATGCCTCATTAAATTTATCTCTCTAGATTTGTTTAGAAGATATATTTGATGAGGTTTTTTATTGATTCAATTAGTTAAAATTTAAGCTCTAGATCAAGCTGAGTCTCACTTCTAGGGCATACTTAACCATTGCTTAATCTCTTGCACTAACCACATACATTCTTCTAAAGTCAATTCATAGCCAAAAGTATACCGTTTACGCAGCGTTTGAATCATTACCATGTCATATTCTTCCTCATTAGGATTTACTCTAATGCTATGAATAACATTACGAATTTCATCAATATTTCCTTTTGTGATTTTGAGGGTCTGATTAAATATACATTCTTGAAAAGTGAAAACATTTTTATTAAAGCTGACTAGCTGATATCCAATAATTCGATATAGAATACCCTGGCACAAATTAAGAATAACTATTCCAACTACAATATTAAAAACTAAGAGGACTAGAAATAGTATAAGAATAGGAGAAGAATTTATTACGCTCATTAGGATAGAAAGAGATAGAGTTATCGAAGAGTAAAATGGGGTTGCGAGTAAGATTAGAAGTAATATGTTCCAAATTAAACTTAAACCTCTACCTGACGAAGTTGCAAAATTGCCATTCGGAATAATGATTCTTAAATTTTCACTGGTTGACTTTAACTTGATTTTGCTAAACGGAGGTTGAGAGGTTTTCAGATTTGGCAAAAATCCATCATTAATCAACTTATTAGAAAGTAGCAATTCCAGGGCTTCGCTGGCTGTTTGAGGACGGCGTTTTACATTTGGCTCAGTCAAGTTCTCTATCCATTGCACTAACTTTTGACTGGCACTTGTGCGTTCTTTAAATTCAATTCGCATATCCTCTTGAGGTAAATTGGCGGGAGGAATTCCTGTCAAAAGATGGATCAAGGTTGCACCCAAAGCATAGAGATCCGAGGCT
>JBBRVV010000232.1:0-4234 GCA_038246525.1 Pseudanabaenales cyanobacterium | reverse complement strand
TGCCAAACTGATGCCGATTTCTAGCACTAAGGATCACAGTGATCCCAATGTGGTGGAATCTAAGCGGATGACCATTAAGAAACGTGCTGATTGGGGAAATGCGATCGCGCCAACTCAATTTATGGGTCGAGAACTTGAGCTAGACACCCTTACCCAGAAATTACTACAGGATAAGTGTCGCCTGCTGGGAGTTTTTGGCATGGGTGGAATTGGCAAAACTGCCTTAACAGTTAAGTTGGCTGAGAATCTGCAGGATAATTTTGATTTGCTATGGTGGCGATCGCTACGAAATGCGCCTCCCTTGTTAGATTTACTTTTAGAGCTTGCCCAGTTTTTAGCTGCTGACCAATTGCCTGTACATCTACTTCCCACCAGCCAAGATAATCGCGAAACCCGTAAATATCGTCAAGGACAACTACTCACTTTCCTGATTCAATCGCTTCAAGAGGCGCGCTGTTTGATTGTATTAGATGGGGCAGAAGCAGTTTTGCGCGGTAGTGTAGCGGCGGGCGAATACCTAGAGCAGCATGAGGGCTATGGTGAATTATTTCAACAAATTGCTGAGAGTCGCCATCAAAGCTGCTTGATTATCACCAGTCGAGAGCAGCCCCAAACTTTGATTCCTTGGGAAAGTGAAACCTCTACCACCGTTAGCTCTTTACAACTACAAGGACTAGGGCAGGAGGCACTTTCACTTTTACCTGCTAGTAATATGGGTGGTGAAATCCTTGAGCATTACAGTGGAAATCCCCTAGCGTTAAAAATTGTAGCGGGTGGGATTCAAGAGCTATTTGATGGCGATGTAAATGCTTTTTGGGCGGAACGTGCCACCATTTTTGGCGGAATTAAGCAACTACTGGCGCAGCATAGCGATCGCTTGTCAGGAATTGAAGCTCAGGTAATTATCTGGCTGGCTTTACGTCAAACCCCGCTCACAGTGGCAGCTTTGCAAGAAGTAACTACTACCTCTAAATCACAACTGCTGGAGGCCTTGTCTTCACTGTTGCGGCGATCGCTGGCAAAAAAATCTACCACGGGCTTCATGATCTCACCGATGATCACGGCATATATTAATGAGCAACTAGCAGAGCAAATGTGCAGCGACTTAATTAATGGGGTGAGTAGCACCCTATGTCAGTATGCCATTGCCCCAACTGTTGGCACGGGTAGTCAAACTTTCCCTGAGATTTTATTGGTAAAACTGCTTGCCTATTTTGGCAGCCGCAATAGCTTGAATGAGATGTTGGTAAATCTGCAAATGCAATTACGTCAGTCTGCCCATGTGGGCTATGGGATCGAAAACCTGAAATACCTGCAATCGATGCTACCCAATAGCTCTAACAATCCCAGGTGTATTGAATTTCCGCCGTCGTATCTAAAGCGCAGCGATACATTCAATCTCCACGCGCGCGCCCAAGGGTAAAATCGCCACTTGTACAGTAGATCGAGCAGGGGCAGACTCAGTAAAATACTGAGCATAAACTTGGTTCATTAGGAAAAAGTCTTCCATATCGATCAGAAATACCGTAGTCTTGACCACCTGGTTAAAATCTGCTCCTGCGGCTGCTAGTACCGCCTGAATATTTTTTAATACCTGCTCAGTTTGGCTCTGGATTGAGCCTTGGATTAGCTTGCCAGTAGCTGGATCGAGCGGAATCTGTCCAGATAGGAAGATTAGTTGAGAATTAGGTTTAATTGAGATCGCTTGGTTATAGGGACCTACAGGCGCAGGCGCAAATTCACTTTTGATAATTTTCATACAGGAAATGGTTAGTAGTTTGACATTCGGCTAAACGATCAGCGATCGCGCTCACCGTAAAAATTCCACCTGCAAAGGGCAAATGTCCAAAGGGGGAAGTGAGCTTAAAATCAAGATCCTGAAGTTTTAACCAATGATCAGTGTACCATTTCACTCTTTTGCCAAATAGCAGCCAGGCCTCCCCAGGATCCCAACGACTTGCCTCACATTCGCGCCAGATTTTTGCTTGCACCGTAAAGCCAAAGCGAGCATTACTATGCTTCTGCCATAGATGGTCAATAATTAATAGATCTCTACAATCTAGGTTAGCGATATGAGATTTATTTAGCGCCTGTGTCGCTCTGGCTCCACTAATTTGATGAAGGATTTCAGCTGTCCAGAATTCAGCCTGTTCCCAGCTTTTGGTTTTCAATAATTCTTCCAGCGCTTGGTAATTTACCTGATCCGAAATCAGCTGAATCGCTAACTTTGCCCTAGACGATCGACTTTGGTTGAGTAATTTATAGGCAGCCCAAAAAATTTCTGAACTTTGATCTTTCAAGCTGCGGATCACTAAATCTAAACCCTGCTGCCCTTGAGCGATCGCTTCACTTAATGCCGCTATTTTTTGCTGATCGGTTTTGGCATTGAAGTAACGTTGCTGAACCCCTTGAATTCCGCCCAAGATCATGCTGTTAGCCTGACTTTCAGCTTTTGCAGCTTTGCCGCCAAGATTGCCAAGTACCAGATCGGTAGGTAATGGATTAACTGAATTTTGCTCTGCCATAGCGGACGGGGTGCAGTGAATTTAGCTCTCCGATTTTATCCTCGCAGATTCAAAGTATGGAGCCTTGCATAAATTCTTTGTTTGCTTTGATTAGATTTTTGAACTCTTTATCTGCTTTTGGATGGAATTTAAGACTAAACATCTTCACCAGCTTCAAAATGCTCTATCCAATCGAACATTTCTTTTCCAGAGGTAAAATCTATATTATCATCTGTTAGTCTTTCAAGGGCTAACCGCTCGGCAGCACCCCAATCTGAGTCGCCTTCAACAATCTCCTGTTTGATTTTGTCAATTTTAGCGAGGGTACAGGAAATTAATGATTTTGTCTCAGATATTTGCCGCTGATCTAGGGTTAAAGTTACACCAAAAAATGAAGTATTGGGAATGTCAATAAGAGCTTTATCAATCATTGATAGAATACTAACAAGAGCTTGATTAATTGAATTTAATAATTCATCTGGCATATTTACATCAAGGCTCGTGACCAAGTAATTAGCAATATTTGTAATAGTTGCTGCTCAAGATATAATCTCTAATATTTTGGTTTTTACTGCGATTAATGTCTCAATAGTCTCAATCAATTTTTTTGAGCTAGATGAAGGACTAATATCTGAAATTTTAAGTATAAGCCTGTGAGGTTCTGAACTGTAATTGATAATCCTTCCATTTGCTTCATTAAGGATCTCGGTGGCTAAAGATATCTCTACGCCCTGCATAGCATTAGCAAAACTAATATTTTGAAGTGGTTTAGGCTCTTGCTTGGCTATTAAATCAACAACATCTGTAGGATTTTTAGAAACGTCAAAACTAGTCGGTTTGGTTGCTACTGAACTATTACGCTTTGGCTTATTCATCTCAACTGCTTTATTTGATATTTACTAAATTTAACATCTATGCCCAAATTTTAAAAACCAGGGACAAGTTTGCATGATTGAGTACATTTTAGGCGATCGCTACTAAGCTATAAAATGTACAGGATCAACTTAGCTAAGCTCAAAATCTATGCCCCGTCGCAATGATATTCAAAAAATTCTGTTAATTGGTGCAGGTCCGATTGTAATTGGTCAAGCTTGCGAGTTTGATTACTCTGGTACTCAGGCGTGCAAAGTGTTGAAGGAAGAGGGTTATACCGTGATTTTGGTGAATTCAAATCCTGCCACGATCATGACCGATCCTGCTACCGCCGATCGCACCTATGTGGAGCCGATTACGCCCGAAATTGTGGCACAGATTATTGAGAAAGAGCGACCCGATGCCCTATTACCAACTATGGGCGGACAAACTGCGCTAAATACGGCGGTGGCTTTGGCAGAAATGGGAGTATTAGCAAAATTTGGCGTAGAACTAATTGGTGCAAAACTTGAAGCGATTCAAATGGCTGAGGATCGCAAATTATTTAAAGAAGCAATGGTACGGATTGGCATAGGTGTATGTCCTTCAGGCTTAGCAAATACTCAAGACGAAGCACACCAAATTGCCCAGGAAATCGGTAGTTATCCTTTAATCATTCGACCAGCCTTCACGATGGGTGGAACAGGTGGCGGAATTGCCTATAACCAGGAAGAATTTGAACTAATTGCGGCGTCGGGATTGGAAGCTAGTCCAAATTCACAGATTCTAATTGAACAATCGCTAATTGGTTGGAAAGAATATGAATTGGAGGTAATGCGCGATCTAGCCGATAACGTGGTGATTATTTGCAGCATTGA
>JBBRVV010000231.1:0-4243 GCA_038246525.1 Pseudanabaenales cyanobacterium | reverse complement strand
TGCGGCTGCCTATACAGCAGTAGATCGAGCCGAAACTGAACCTGAATTAGCGATCGCGATCAATCAAACTGCGCCCCAAATTTTGGCAGAAAGTGCTGCTGTTATCGGCGCAAGTCTGATCCATTACTCTACCGATTATGTATTTGACGGCAAACTTGATCGCCCCTATCGAGAAGATGACCTAACAAATCCATTGGGCATTTATGGCAAAACCAAACTGGCAGGAGAACAAGCGATCGCTAAAGTTGGCATTCCCTATTTAATCTTTCGTACCAGTTGGGTCTATGGCAATCGCGGCAAAAACTTCATGCTGACGATGTTGCGATTGGCAAGGGAAAAGCCAGAGTTGCGGGTTGTCGCCGATCAAATTGGTGCACCGACTTGGAGTCAATTGATTGCCGAAACTACGAGTGAAGTAATTGAAAAAATTAGCGAAAGAAGTGAAATAGAATCCTGCACTTTTGCTGAAGCTCTTTCTCAAGTTCAAGATGTATATCACCTCACCAATAGCGGTTTCACCAGTTGGCATGGATTCGCTCAAGCGATTTTTGCAGCCGATCCTCAAGCTGAGGAGCAAGTTTTAGAGAGATTAATTGCGATCGCTACTTCTGAATATCCTACTCCTGCCCAAAGACCCGCAAATTCACGCTTAGATCTAACCAAAATCAGCCAGACTTTTGATCTCACTTTACCAACTTGGGAAGATGGACTCAAGCAAGCGATTATTTAACGTGATTTTAACTTAAAGATCTTGTTTTCTTTTTTAATATTGGACATGAAGGTTGTCAATATGAGGTGAGGATTATTTGCCAGTGATGACTGGACTAGAAGATTGGCAAGTTTCGATGGAAGATTTGTTTGGTTTGCTCAACTTAGAATAGTTGTGTGAATAGTTCGGATTGAGAACTTTTAGCTCAAAGGTGAAGCGAATCGATCAGGCTCAAACTTTCTGATTTAATCTATCGTTAGTCTCTGCCAATCATCCAATATTCCTATTAAAACCTACAGATACTTGGGGTGGATATGAGCATATTTTAGATCTAGAAACCTATGAAATTAGGAAGAGGAACACCCAAAGAATACAGAGTAAGCACTTAACATTGCGAACCTGAATTAAGCGTTTAGACCGAAAGACAATTTGTTTCCTAAGTCAATTTGTTTCCTAAGTCAATTTTGATGCACGATATAGTAATCGGTTTGTTTATCAATCGCAATGAATTTTATGATCTCAGTATGTTACCTTGATTCAACACTTTCAAAAGGTTACCATCTAGTTTTGGGCTAATCTTACCAATTTAGGCGATCGCTTAATATCCATTTACTTACCAATACAAAAGCGACTAAAAATCCGATCCAAAACTGATTCTGTAACTTCTTGTCCAGTAATTTCGCCCAAGGCGGAAAGAGCGGCACGCAGATCAATTGTCCAAAAATCCAGCGGTAAGCGATCGCTAATTGCGATTTTAACTTTTTCTAAACTTTGAATTGCCCGCAATAAACAAGCGGCTTGACGATGATTGATTGCCATATCCATATTCCTGGCGGTGAGAGAATTTTGACCGATACATTTCAGGATTGCTGCTTCCAAATCTCTAATTCCTTGAGAATTAATCGCCGAAGTCTCAACAATAGCAATAAAATTTTGATTGGGGAACTCTTGCGCAGAAATTGCCAGGTCTATCTTATTAATCACCAAAATTATTAAGCGATCGCTAAACCCATCCAAAATTTGCTGTTCGGCATCTCCCCAACCCTGCTGAGCATCAATTGTAAACAGAATTAAATCGGCTTGGGCGGCGGCAACAAGCGATCGCTCTACGCCCAATTTCTCTACCAAGTCTTCTGTAGCTCTAATTCCTGCGGTATCTAAAACTTGAACAGGAATACCACCCACCACCAAAAAAGAATCCACCACATCGCGGGTAGTACCTGGCAGATCGGTAACAATTGCACGATCACTCTGACTCCAGGCATTGAGCAAACTAGATTTACCCACATTTGGTTTGCCCACAATTGCGACTTTAATCCCAGTTCGCAAAAGTTCGCCGCCCTTGGCAGTTTCCAGCATTTGGCTAGCTATTTGATTTATTTGATCAATTTCCGCCGTAATCTTTTGAATATTCAGAATTGGTAAATCTTCTTCAAAATCAATTCTGGCTTCGATCTCTGCCAAAATATCTAAGCATTTTTCGCGCAGTTTAATGATCGGTTGCGATAGTTTTCCTTGCAGTTGAGCGATCGCCATTTCTGCGGCTTGAGCCGACTTTGCGCCCACCAGATCTTGAATGCTTTCGGCCTGAGCCAAATCAATTCTGCCATTCAAAAATGCTCGCAGCGTAAATTCTCCTGGTTGAGCCAGCCTTGCGCCTAGAGTTAAACATTCTTGGAGCACTTGCTGCACCGCAATCATGCCACCGTGACAATGAAACTCCACCACATCTTCTTTGGTAAAAGAGCGCGGAGCTTGCATCGGTAGTAAGAGACATTCATCAATTATTTTTGCTCCCAGATGTGCACCCTGATATGCGCCCTGGTACACATGACCATAGAGAATACGATGACTCTCCCAAATCTGTTTGCCAGCAGGAATAAACAATTGTTTGGCGATCGCCATTGCCTGATTTCCAGACATTCGCACAATTCCCACGCTGCCCTGTTGTGGGACTACTGCTGTGGCGATTGCCACAATTGTTTGATGCAGAACTAGACTTGACATTTAGCTTTAGCCAATAAATTTCGCAGCCTAGCTTGCCAAATATTCCTGCATTCTAGCTTTACGTTTACGCAGACTATCCATCGCTTGACGTTCCAATTGGCGCACCTGTTCGCGACTCAAATCCATCCGTTTGCTGATACTTGCCAAGGACATTTCTTGACCATCTTCTAGACCATAGCGCAACACCATTACTTCTCTCTGCTTGGGCGTTAATTCAGAAAGAAGCTCTTGGATGCCATCGCGCAAGGACTCATTCACCGCATAGGTTTCAGGCGAATGCCCAGGATCTTCGAGCAATTCTGCCAATTCGGTATCTTGATTGTCGCCAATCCTTAGATCCAAAGAGACAGGCTGCCTTGCCAAAGAGAGGCATTCTCTTACTTGCTCGGTTTTGATTTCCAAAAGTTGGGCAACTTCCGCTGTGGTCGCTACTCTACCCAAGGTTTGAGCAAGTTGACGCTGCGCTTTTTTGATCTTGTTCAGCTTCTCTGTAATATGCACTGGCAAACGGATAGTTCTTGCCTGTTGAGCGATCGCTCTGGTAATGGCTTGCCTAATCCACCAGTAAGCATAGGTAGAAAACTTAAATCCCTTAGTTGGATCAAATTTATCTACGGCGCGCTCAAGTCCTAAAGTGCCTTCCTGAACTAGGTCTAATAGTTCTAAGTTACGTTTTTGGTATTTTTTTGCCACCGAAACCACCAGTCGCAGGTTTGCCTCAATCATCTTGCGCTTTGCCTTCGCCCCTTGACGCAGAGTTTCATCTAAAGCCTCAGGCGTGGTATTTGCCGCTGCCGCCCATTCCTGATTGGTGGGTAAGCGATCGCTCTGATGAAATAAGTTCTCTTGAACTTCAATCAAATCGACAAAATGGCGCACCAACTTACCATAGATAATTTCTTCTTCATTAGTAAGCAAAGGAATCTTGCCAATTTCATGCAAATAAGTACGCACCATATCTGCCGAAATCCCAGAAGACTTAAACTGCTTGGCAGAGGATTTGATAGCGATCGTCGCTACGACCTCTTCCGCAATTTGCCCATCATTATCATCATCATCTTGATCCAACTCTGGATCAGACAAGCGACTTGTAGCCCTAGACAGTTTTTGTTTTAACACGACGTTGACTCTCCACTGAATTCCCTAAACCCAATTTGTTGAAGGATTGCCTGAAAATTGATCTGAAGGTAAATTTGTAAAACTTACCCAGACTCTTTTGCTAGAAAAGCCTAGTGAAATAATCACAAATCTTTTTAGATTTCTCGAACTTTCCTTTGATATTTAATGCTCAGAATCTTTCTACTTTCCTTGCTCATCTTTCCCTCCTCACTTACTTCTTCCTCACTTCATCTCAGCTCTATACTCAGGATTTACCCAAGATTTGCTTTTGCAAGAGTTTACTAAAACATTTAGCTGATATAGCTATTTGTTAAAGCTGTATGAGCTGGATTCTCCTCTATCTTGTTTTTGTCGTCCAATTTTTATCAAAAACTTAGAATTACAATTTTTGATTGCAATTTTTAACTT